>CANKGM010000012.1 GCA_947481355.1 Chitinophagaceae bacterium | reverse complement strand
CAACACCTCCAAACATGGCAGCGCCTGGATCATGGACTGTTCCACGGACTAATCTTTCCCTGAAATATGGATCTTGTTCTGTTGGTGCAATAGTTCTTTTGTTTACGAAGTTTGTCGGATTGAATCCAGTACTTCTAAAACCAAGTGGTCTGTAGAAGTTATTCCATACATACTGCTCAAGTGGTTGACCACTAATAGCTTTCACCACTTCTCCCAAAAAAATAAAATCATTATCGCTATATACATATTCATTAGCTTTTCCTAATGGCGAGGTTAATATACGTTGATGCATAGTGTCTAGCCAATCCGTTCGCATAAAAAGTGAGTCGTCTACTTTTATTCCAAATAAATTGCTGGTTGTTTTGCTAAAATAGTTGGGCAATGCCTTGTTTGTAATGCTATCGGAAACTTCTTTGTAAAAAGGCACAAACGCTTTTAAACCAGCTTGATGCAATAATATATCTTTTATAATGAGGTGTTCTTTGTCGGATCCTCTAACCCAAGGCAGATATTCTCCTAGTGTTTTATCCAATTCAATTTTATGCTCGTCATAGAGTTTCATGACTGAGATAGTTGTTGCACAAATTTTTGTTACGGATGCTAAATCATAAATGGTTTCTGCCTGAACTTTTTCATTGCTGTCATAGCTAATGTTTCCATAATTTTTTTCAAGCATTATTTTTCCATCTTTCAGCACGAGCAAGGAAATCCCTGGGGTTGCATGTTGTTTGATAGCGTCTTGTGCAATTGAATCGAGTGAATGAATTAGGCTATTTTGATTATTTGCTATACTGGGAACATTAAATGTATATCCTATGCCTTCATGCATCTGCTCACAAATGGTTACGGGTAATTTTCCTTGGGGTGAAAGTTTTCCCGATAACATCTTTGATGCAATTTCTTGAGTTGTACTTTCATCATCATAGCAAACCATAATATTTTTCACATTACAGAAAAACTTAGCGGCATATGGATTACCAAAAATAAATAGAGTAGATGATTTTTTATTCATCAAACTATTGATGAGCTGCATTTCAACAGTCGACATGTTGAAATTATTTGATGGATATCGAGGTAATTCGTGTAAGGCAATGATTACCTTATCATAATTCGTTTCAAGTATAGTTAACACACTATCTGCTTGTATTTCGTTCATGCTATTGTCGAAGTACAAAACATCTGTATTGTATTCTCTGCGTATGTTGGTGGAGAATGTGCTGTTTTTATTTTTTCCAATTTCTAGCAAGGCGTATTTTCCTGATTTGTCAGCCGGTAATGGGATGGAAGTATTGTCTTCGTATTTAGCAAGTGTCATAGCTTTCTCTGTAATCTCTGTTCTAATTACATCACTTTGATCATTCAATCGTTGTGTGAGTCCATCTATTTGTATAGCAGTCCTATTAGCTAATCCTTGTTCATATTTTGCAGCCAAAATTTTTTGAACATGCATATTGATTTCATCCCAGCTTATCCGATTTTTTATTATTGCTTGTTTTATTTTTTCGATAACCGTTTTCACATCCCCTGGTAAGCAGAGTATATCATTGCCCGCAATAAGCGATTCGACTGCTGCTGCCCCATCGGGATATACAGCAGAGACGCCTTTCATTTCTAGTGCATCTGTGAACGTAATTCCATTGAAGCCAAGTTCTTTTTTGAGCAAGCCATTTACAATAGCAGTGGATATGGATGAAGCCCTGTTCGCAGAACTATCAATTGATGGGATAAACAAATGTGCAACCATTGCACTACCTATACCAGCTTCAAATATTTTTCGAAATGGATAAAGCTCAAGGCTATCAAGCGCCTCTCGTGTTTTACTGATTACGGGTAATGCTAAATGGGAGTCTACGTCTACATCACCATGCCCAGGAAAGTGCTTGGCGCTTCCCATAACACCCTGACTTTTCATCCCGAGCATGTATTGAATAGCTATATCTGCTACTTTATATTTATTCTCTCCAAAGGATCTATCATTGATTACGGGATTATTCGGATTATTATTGATATCAACAACGGGCGCAAAATTGATATGTATACCCAATTCCTTACATTGTTTTCCAACCCATTGACCGTATTTATAAACAAGTGATTTGTCTTGTAGTGCGCCTAACATCATCATTCTAGGCAAACCTGAAACGCTATCCATCCGCATACCCACACCATTTTCCGCATCTATGGCAATCAGAATAGGTGTTTTGGCAATAGATTGAAGGTGATTAATCATATTAGCCTGCTTGACTGGAGCCCCTTGAAACAGGCATATGCCACCAATATTATATTGTAGAATATCGCGTTCAACGGTGGTGTCATAAAAACTCACGACCTTGGTTTTTAAATCAATGGCAGAAAGCCTAACCATGATGAGTTGGCCAATCTTCTCATTATCAGACAAGGTTTTGAATACACTATCTGCCCATTCAGTGGCACGTTGACAAATGGCTTGCTGTGAAAGGAGTAAAAAGAGAGCAAAATGGAGTGATTTTCTCATCATGATACAGGGATGTTTTGTTAATTTTGCAGGTCAGGGTTTAAGTGCAGCTTTTACGTTTCTTTTGGTGTATTTACATAGCTATGGTACATCAAATTTATTGTATTTTTTGTACCATCAAATAGAATTGTGAGCTAACAAATGTTGTATGCAAGATTCTGAGAGGTGTTGTGGCTGTGCAGATTTATTTAACTAGTTTAAATTAAGAATAATTGTCTGATATAATTCATCTTCTTCCAATTCACATTGCAAACCAAATTGCTGCTGGCGAAGTGATTCAGCGTCCTGCTAGTGCGGTGAAGGAGCTACTAGAGAATGCAGTAGATGCAGAAGCTACAGAAATACAACTTAATGTTAGCGATGCCGGAAAATCGATGATTCAGGTGGTGGACAATGGAAATGGGATGAACGAAATTGATGCTCGAAATTGCTTTGAGCGTCATGCCACGTCAAAAATTGGTGCGATTGAAGATCTTTTCAAGATAAGAACAATGGGTTTCCGTGGAGAAGCCTTAGCCTCTATTGCATCGGTTGCTCAAGTAACCCTTCGTACGAAAAGACCTGACGACGAATTAGGTACGGAGATTCAAATTGAGCATAGTCATGTTATTAAACAGGAGCCTTGTGCCTGTGCTTCCGGCACTTCATTTACAATGAAAAACCTATTTTTCAATGTGCCTGCAAGGAGAAATTTTCTTAAGAGTGACGCCGTTGAGCTTAAAAACATAACGGAAGAATTTATCCGCGTTGCACTCGCATTTCCTGAAGTAGCTTTTTCCTACAAACATAATGTCCAAGAAATATTTCATTTAGATAAAGGAAGCTTGAAGCAACGTGTGGTCCAGATCATGGGGGCCAATTATGCTACAAAATTGGTTTCAGTTGAGGAGAAAACAGATTATTTAAATATTTCAGGCTTCATTGGCAAACCTGAAACCTCCAAAAAGACACGAGGTGATCAATATCTATTTGTAAACAATCGTTTTATACGCAGCCCTTATTTAACCCATGCAGTAATTAGTGCTTACGAGCAATTGATACCAGAGGGTGGATTTCCTTTTTTTGTCATTTTTATGGATCTTGATCCTGCTCAAGTTGATGTCAATGTTCATCCAACTAAACAGGAAATTAAATTCGAAGACGAAAAAATTGTATATGCTTTTATTAAATCAGCTGTGCGTCATGCACTGGCGCAATATAGTATTGCCCCTACTATCGACTTTGACCTTGATCCACGTATTCAGCAGCTAGACTCAATTTCAAAGCCTTTCTCCCTGTCTAATAAGCAAGATGCAATGTCTGGGGGCTTATATAAAAATTTTATAGATAGACATCAAGCGCATCGGATTGAAACAAGCAGTAATCTCAGTAATTGGAAAGATTTTTTTAAAGAGAACACGGATGAGAAAACTGTTGAATCAGGTAATGTCGAACTACCAGTTCAAGGGTCATTCATCACTGCAAAAGCATCATCTGCATTAACACCCCTAGACCATAATGCTGTATTTCAATTGAATCAAACCTATATTGTTTTTGAGCAGAAGAATGGCATTACATTACTGCAGCAGCAATTAGCGCATCAACAAATTCTTTTTGAAAAATTCAGTGCCGCTTGGCAGGGTAAAGGTATGGCGATTCAGCAAAATCTTTTTCCAGTAGCCATTAATGTGTCGCCTACTGATGCACCAATACTTACAGGACTTTTGCCAGACTTGTTGCATATGGGATATCAACTAGAGCCCTTTGGTGGCAGCGCTTTTCTCTTGCAAGGTAGTCCTGCTGATCATCCAAGTGAAAATGATCAATCTGTTATAGAAATGATTCTTGAAGATGTAAAGGACGGCACCGCTTCTTTGCACCAAGCATATAAAGAGAAAATTTCTAAAGCACTTGCACGAAAGCATGCTGTTAAAACTGGAGTTAAATTAGGTCATGATGAACTTAGGCTAATCGTAGAGCAATTAATGGAATGTACGAAAGCGAATACGCATTTTGACGGGAAGCCAACCTATTTAGAAATAAGTAAGGATTATTTGAGTGCGCTTTTTGGCATATAGCCTGCTATTTCAATTTTGATGTTAATTAGCAGCTGCGACCTTCTCTAGAAATAGTCGTATTTGCTTACTAACTTTTGATGAAGTGGCTTTTGTGTTGTTTACCATGATTGAAAAGATCAATACTTTTTTCTTCCGGGATATCATATAGCCACTTAAGCAAAATATTCCTCCCATTGATCCCGATTTTGAAATTAAAAACGCATTCTGAGTTGAATCATGGCTTGAGAGCCCTTCATGTTCACTTTGTAGAAATATTGATTTTATTCTTTCAAATGGTTGTTCCTGACGAAGTTTATTCAGTACAAAGATCATATCGTCTGGTGAAAAAAGAGTGTACCGACTTAGCCCACTACCGTCTACCCATCTCGGTTTCTGAGGAAGTCCAACTAAATCGCTTGATAGTAGGTCATTAATTATTAATACCTCATCCATGGTATTTAATTTTTGTTGGCTAACCATTTCTAGGGATTGATCTGCAAAAAAGTTATCACTATTGTGCATCATGATTTTCAACATTGAATCTGTTGGTTGAGAATAGATGGTATCCTGTTTTACTTTTTTTATTTTTTCTTCTAGGCTAGCATTGGCTAAGAATATTTTTTTCCCAAGGCTATCTTCTAATAATCGAATTGCTGTTTCAATTCCTAATGTAATAAAGGGAACTGAAGATTTTGCTTGACTTTCTTTTCCCTCAAATAAGGTGAAAGCATTTTGGTCTTTAGCCCTTTCTACATGAAATGCATTGCTTTTTTCAGTTGCAAATTGAACCGGCCAAGTTACTTCTGGATTTGAGTAAATAAATAGATCAATTGTATCGCCCGGATATGATGGATTTTCTTTTTTTCCTTTTTCTTGGTACCAGTGTATTTGATTGCCATAGATAGGAAAAGCACTTCTTTCATTCATGTAATGCTCGCTATAGTCTTCCCACGACCACCCTTTACCAAGTGCTATGGTATTCCAATTATTGGTGGTTATGTAAATAGGTTTATTTATTTTTTTTAAGGAATCGAATAAGGGATGGTTGTTAAAATACGGGTGAAGAAAGGTAGGGTCACCTGTTGGTGTAATCACAACGGCTGTATCGAGATCAATTATATACCCTGCAGGCAATGATTTGGGCAAATATTTCATCGCCGCATAACAGGTGATTATTTTGGTATTGCTAGCCGGAATAAAAAGTTTATCTCCTTGGTGGGTATATATATTTTGTGCTGTTTCAGGATTAAAAATACTAATTCCCACATGAGCTGATAAAAGACTTGAATCATCAAGTAAAAACTGATTGGCAGATGTTATTAGTCGATGTTGAACTGAACAGCTACTTAAAAACAATGCACTTGCTGAAATTATTGAAAATAGGGTCTGTTTCATATTTGGCATGAATGTATTCATAACATTACAATCCTCTTTCTTGGAACCTGAGCCAACGTTCAGGCATCTCGTTGTTTCCAGCTTGTTTAAAATCATTTTCAGAACAAGGGATTAGCTTTTGGTCAGGCATACTCATCCACCATCTTCCCGTTTTGCGACTTTGAATAAATGTGGCATCTATAGCCCCAAAAGCGATATGAAATTCTGTAAACAGTTCTTTGTTATCTAGTTGTGCCTCTTGTCTTCCATGGTAAACTCCATCAATATAATACCAGATCATTTGTGAAACTTGCTTTGCCATGGTATAAAATGGATCCTTTGATTGCTCATACCCGTAGATGCCTACTGAGCTAATGGTTTCACTCATTCCTGCATAACGCAACAAGGTAGATGCTTCTTCGCCATTAAAACCATTTGGGCTACTTCCTTCGTGAAAAGTTGAGGCACCCATTGCAGCCAAATCAAATGAAAGCATATCACTGTTGCGAATAACAGGTTCCATTTCCTCAATATTTTCTTTAACCTTACCCAACCGATAACAATCAAACCGGAGTTTATCCATTGTCTCCAGCATGTGTGGGTGGACATAATAGCTCTGAAACCCAATATGGTTATAATGCCTGATGAAGTTAGGTTCACCAGTCAGTAGCTCCATTAAAAAGTTTTTTGATTTTAATGGATTGTCGATTGATAGATCAATATATGAGTCAACCCCTGTGGCTTCAATAACCTTGCTTTGGCTTCTATACGCTTCATATTGTGCAAGCGTTAAGTCATGTGTTCCACCGAGTAAAAGAAATTTTTTGCCGCTTTTGATGACTTCTTCTGCCACTGTTTTGATGGCTGCATATGTATCTGCTACGGTGGCTCCAATACAAATATTACCTAGGTCGGCTATTTTAATTTCCTTATGCCAATAATAAAGTGAATAAAATTCTTTTCTGATTTGGTTAACACCTGCGTCGGTATTAATTGTTGCTCCGTTGCCCCTTGTTTCATTACAGCCTGCAATAACTATATCCACTTCTTTAAGATCTGGGAATTCATCCTGATAAATAGCAATTGACTTACCCATCTGACCTTCTCTGAATTCAGCATCATCTGAGATGATTGAAATATTAATAGGCTCGAGGAAATCCGTCAGGTTGTAAAAAGACATGCCATTCATAATTTAAGCAAACCTAATATAAACTGACGATAATTACATGAGGGTACTAAAAAACTACCCTTCTCTAAGTGTCTATTGACAGCATGAATTATTATCTTTGCACCATGGATGCAATTATCAAGCAGATAGAGGTATACAATAACGAGATCAATTCGTTTTCCGCAGCCGATGCGGAGGCTCTTGAACAGTTCAGGATAAAATTTCTCGGCGTGAAGGGTATCGTTAAGGCAATCATGGGGGAAATGAAAAATGTACCTGTTGAGCATAAGAAGTCATTCGGACAAATATTGAATGCATTTAAAGTGCTTGCTGAAGAAAAGTATGAAGCGGAAAAGCAAAAAATTGAATTAACGAATATTGCCTCAGGATTTTCATTAGATATATCACTGCCTGGTATGCCAACACCTTCTGGAAGTAGGCATCCTGTCACATTAATGCGTAATCGTATTGTTGAAATATTTGAGCGCTTATCATTTACAGTAGCAGAAGGTCCAGAAATTGAAGATGATTGGCATAATTTCACTGCATTGAATCTGGATGAAAATCATCCAGCGCGTGATATGCAAGACACGTTTTATTTGTCTACTGATCCTGCTATTTTGTTGAGAACACATACGAGCAATGTGCAGATTCGGGAGATGGAAAAAAAGGAACTTCCGATAAGAATTATTTGTCCAGGTCGGGTATATCGAAACGAAACGATTAGTGCTCGTTCACACTGTTTCTTTCATCAAGTTGAAGGTTTATATATTGATGAAAATGTTTCTTTTGCCGATTTAAAGCAAACCCTTTATTTCTTCGTTAAAGAAATGTTTGGAGAAGATGTTAAGGTTCGTTTCAGACCAAGTTATTTCCCTTTTACAGAGCCAAGTGCAGAGATGGATATCAGTTGCATGCTCTGCAAGGGCGATGGTTGTGCTGTCTGTAAGAGAACTGGATGGCTTGAAATTCTAGGATGTGGCATGGTGCATCCAAATGTCTTAAAGAATTGTGGTATTGATCCAGAAAAATATACAGGCTTCGCTTTTGGTATGGGTGTTGAGAGGCCTGCTTTATTGAAATATGGCATCACCGATATCCGTCTATTTAGTGAAAATGATGTGAGGTTCCTAGAACAATTCTCTGGGGTATAGGAATATTTTAATTTTCCCTTCAACCCCTTCAACTACTTAAACTTTCTTCAACCTCACTCAACCTTTCTAAACGTTTTACCACATCATGTCAAAAACCCTTATAACGGGAGCAAATGGTTTGCTCGGAACCTACCTCATAAGGGAACTGTTGAAATCCAATACACACATCATTGGGCTTTATCGTTCTGGACTGCCTTCAACGTTAACGCAAGCTGAATTAGACGCAGTTGAATGGGTAAAGGGGGATATACTTGACGTTGTATTGTTGACAGATTTAATGGAGCAATGCGAGTATGTTTATCATTGTGCTGGAATTGTTTCTTTTGCACCTAAGATGGCTGAAACAATCATGAAGATCAATGTTGAAGGAACAGCCAATGTAGTTAATGCCGCACTCTTTACCGGTATAAAAAAACTAGTACATGTAAGTTCAGTGGCTGCAATTGGAAGAAAGCGAAATAATGAAACTGTTACAGAAGATCTTACCTGGGATGATAACGCCAATCCATCTGTTTATGGAAAGAGTAAGTATTTAGCAGAATTAGAAGTTTGGAGAGCATATAGCGAAGGATTGGATGTGGCGATTGTAAACCCTGTTGTTATACTTGGTGTTGGTAATTGGCTTCATGGTTCATCTGCTACATTCAAAAGTGCATTCAATGAATTTCCATGGTATACGGAAGGGGTAAGTGGTTTTGTGGATGCAGAAGATGTAGCACGATCAATGGTATTACTTATGCAAAGTGATATTTCGGGCGAACGTTTTATCATTAGCTCAGAAGACAAAAGTTTTCGTGCTGTATTTACTGAGATGGCAGAAGCATTTGGTAAAAGACCTCCTTATAAAAAAGTAACGCCATTCTTAGCGTCCTTGGTTTGGCGAATAGAACAGGTGAAAGGATTTATAACAGGGAAAGACCCTTTATTAACAAAAGAGACGGCAGAAACGGCTCAGCAAAAAGTGTATTTCGATAATTCGAAAATCAGCAATGCCTTGCCTGGATTTACATTTAAGCCTGTTTCAAAGACTATTCAAGAAGCTTGTGCGGAGTATAGTAAACAACTTTCAGTGAGGTAATTCGCTTGGCGCTGAACGCTGGACGCTTGTGTTGGGAGTTGATCGCTGAACGCTTGTGTTGGGAGTTGATCGCTGAACGCTTGACGCTGATCGCTTGTGTTGGGAGTTCGGGGTTGGGGGTTGACCGCTGAACGCTTGACGCTTTTTACTATTGCCACTTGCCTCATTCCTATTGCCTCCTTTGTGCCTTCGTCCCATTTCTGTATTTACTATTGCCTCTTTTCTATTGCCTCATCTTTAAGGGCTATAGATCAAAATCATAGGGCAACATATCTCCTAATTTTTCCCAATCCATATAACCCGAGTAGAAAATATCATGTTGGTCATAGAAATAACCATTTTCTTCTATGGTTATTCCATTGAGAAATTTGATGATGGATATTTGAAATGGCGTAGATGTAGGGAATTTTTTTTCGCTCAGGTATATTAATGATGGTTTTTCCTCTTTGTATTGCACTCTAATTTTCCCAGTTAGATTAAGTTCAAGTTCATCATGAATTGTTTTTGTGTAAATACTTGAGTCGTATGGATTTTTGAATTGAATTGGCGAGCCCGTTTGTTCATTTATATATTCAAGCTTGTATCCATTTAAGTTTAAGGTACTGTCGTAGTAGCAGCGAAAAAAATGCAAAATTGATCCATAATAGGCTTCTGATCTTTTTTCGACCCAACGTAAACTATCAGATTCGTTTCCGTCAAGTTGTTTAAAGAAAGGTAATCCGGTAGATTCAGTTGCGCCTGTTTTGTACTCATGAATAAATGAATCCAATTGATAACGTACTTGATAGCCTAAGGCTGGATTATTTATGATTAAGTCTTCCTTTGAAGTTACTTTGAGCTTATCTTTTTTCTTATAATAGTAAAAACGCAATACTTCTGGATTTGTGATAGAACAACTCTTTGCATTTTCTGAAGTACCTATAAATTGAGCTTTAAAAAAATCGCCATATTTTTCCCAGCCATCTTTTACCTCACTTGTGAATACGATCGATACAGCTTCCAATGTTTTTTCCTTTGGTTTCAACTCCCATACTTTATCTATCAATCCCTCCATGTGTTCATTGATTCTTTCTGAAATTGTTTCATACCCATTGAAGGATATTCCTAGTTCATAACCTCCTGAAGGCAATCGCATAGAAAATGAGCCTTCACTATTTACAACTGTGCCAATAGTAGTTTGAATACAAAATACGGACGCACCTTGTAAAGGTTGTTTCGTTTCAGCATCAATCACTTTGCCTGAAATCAGAAAATTTTGTGATTTTCCTATTAAAATGCACACTAAGAAGAGCAGGAGGGCAATTATTTTTTTCATGTTAGGCATGTTGAGTTTATCCTGTTGCTTTATTGTTCTTTTGTCATCAACTTCTCCCAAATCTGAGGAATTCGTTTGATCCAAACCAGTTCTCGTCTTTTTATCATTGCTTCTTCTGCTGGGTATCCCATATATACTTTTCCACCTTCTAAATTATTGGTTACGCCTGTCTGACCCATTACAATAGCCCCTTTACCAATTCGTATTGTTTTGTTGACACCTACCTGTCCCCAGAGAATGACTTCATCTTCAATGGTAGTTGCTCCAGCAATTCCAACTTGAGAGGCAATTAAGCAATTTTTTCCAACTACAACATCATGCCCAACTTGGACTAGATTATCTATTTTAGTTCCTTTCCCTATAAGGGTGTCATGAGTAACTCCACGGTCAATGGTGCAATTAGCTCCAATCTCTACATTATCTTCAATCACTACTCTACCACAACTGTCCATTTTTTTATACCAAACCTCTCGGTCTTTTTTGCTGTTATAGTAAAACGCATCAGATCCAATAGTCGTTCCGGATTGTATAATAACATTATCACCAATAATACTATAGTCCATAACGGAGACATTGGGCTGAACGATACAGTTTTTTCCGATGCTAACGTGGTTTCCTATAAATGCTCCTGGTGCTATATAGGTGCCTTCACCTATGGAAGCCGTTTTACTTAATATATCAACTGCTGGACTAAAGGGCATGAAATGCTTTACGATTTTTAAGTATGCTTCAAAAGGTTTTTCAACAACAAGAATTGCTTTATGTTCAGGAAAGGAAGTCATTTGATCTATGATGATGAAACTTGCAGGAGAGTCGATACATGTTTGATAATACTTTTGATGGTCTACAAAAACAAGATCACCTTCTTCCACTTTATGTATTTCATTAATTCCTTTTGCAAATCCATTGCTATTGCCATACAATGATGCACCTATCAATTCAGCGATCCATTTAATTGCAACGGGTGATGGAAAATTCATGCTTGTTGATTTTAAACAAAGATAGTATTATGGAAAAACTCAGTTAGAGAATGTATTCAATTTAACATTTGATTGTTCATATTGATTAAAATAACGAAGCATGATTGATTCTTTTTGTGTTCAAATGTTGAATTTTTATATTGAGTAATTAACATATCAAAAAAAAATGTGAATAAAATAGTGAAAGAAAAATTTTTCATTCATAAAATATATTTTTAATATTGTGAAGGGAATTTATTCCCAGTACTTATTAACCCATATATATAACAAGGCTCGGTATCTACCGGGCCTTGTGCTTTCCATCAAATTGGGTATCTTTTAAAATTCATTTTCATTTTTAATTCTTCTTTATACATCTTGAAATCTTTGTCCTGCCTGTGTTTCAGCACAATTATTTCTCTTACCTTGTGTCAAATATTTTTTTATGTTAAGATCGATGACTGGATACGGCAGAGGTGAATGCACTATAAATGATAGAATTTTTATCATAGAGCTTCGTTCACTAAATGGTAAGCAATTTGAACTTCTGCTAAAGATTCCATCTCTTTTGAAGCCTTTTGAATTCGAAATCAGAAATTTTCTTTCGGAAAACCTTTCAAGAGGAAGTATTGAATGTTCTATTATGGTAAAACAAAATGGTGCTGTTAAGCCTTCTTCCATCAACCTTGATCTTGCGAAATCCTATTATACTCAACTAAAGGAATTGGCAGATGGGCTTAATGCAGATGATAGTCAATTACTAGCATCGATATTACGACTTCCAGAAGTGGTTGCTGCTGCAAATGATGTATTGGATGTGAGCGACTGGGATAAAGTCAAACTTGTCTTGAATGAAGCAGTTACGATGATTAATCGCCACAGAATGAATGAAGGTGAGGTGTTAGAAACAGAATTACTTGGTCGAATCCAAAATATCGAGTTGCTCCAGCAGAAGTTAATGCAAATCGAGCCTCAACGTAAACAAAAAATAAAGGACAATATTCTAAAATTATTAGAAGAGCAAGTGGGGAAGGATATGGTGGATAAGAATAGATTTGAACAGGAGCTAATCTATTACATAGAAAAAATAGACCTGACAGAAGAGCAAGTTCGATTAACAAATCACTGTGCTTATTTTAGAACACTGATTAACGAAGAGGAAGTGGCAAAAGGTAGAAAATTATCTTTTTTATTGCAGGAAATTGGTCGTGAGATAAATACAACAGGATCCAAGGCCTATGATTCAGAAATTCAGAAGTTTGTTGTAGAAATGAAGGATGAACTAGAAAAAGCAAAAGAACAAGTTCTTAATATCCTATAACCTTCTATCTACTTGTAACTAATTTTTTAATTTAAGTAGCCTAACTTCGCACTATGTCAGTCCGATTTTTTTCTGCCATATTGTTTGTTTCCCTTTTTGGATGTTCAAGATTAGATCTATTTGAGAAGGTTGTATTTACCCCAAAGCAAGAATGGGATCAATCATTTCAGCCTGAATTCACATTTGATATTGAAGATACGGTATCGACTTATAAGGTTTTTTTCATCATTAGGCATGCCGATGCCTATGCATATAACAATATTTGGATAAAGCTCACCAGCAAATTGCCTGGTGATAAAACCATTCGAGATGAACGGTTTGATGTCCAACTAGCTACAGAAAAGCGTTGGCTTGGTTCAGGAATGGATGATTTATATGATCATCGGGTTTTGTTGTATCGTGATCCAGTACGATTCAATAAACCGGGCCGTTATACCTTACGCATTTCGCAGGACATGAGGATTGATCCATTAGACTATATTTTCAATGTCGGCATCCGCCTAGAAAAAGTGAAATAGTATGCGAAAGCTTCTCGATAGGATTTCCTTTCGACTTGTCAATTATATGTACTGGTTTCTGCTATGCTATTTGGTGGCGGCATTAGCTTGGTGGTATTTCGAATTGGTCCAGCAGAACAACTTAATGTATGCTCTACAGAAACAGCAATTAATCCTCTATCCTGGAGGGGATGTTAGAATGCTTGATATCATTACAGATGAACATAACCGGAATGCGAAGCAATATATCGGCGAGGGCTTGACTTTTTTGGTAATAACCATTTTGGGTGCTGTTTTTGTTTATGGAGCAGTAAGGCGTCAATTTCGATTTCATTTGCAGCAAAAGAATTTTATGATGGCAGTTACCCATGAATTGAAAACCCCCATTGCTGTAACCAAATTGAGTCTTGAAACACTTCGAAGGCATAAGCTTGATGAATCAAAACAAAAAGAAATCCTTAACAATGCCATTAATGAAACAGAACGATTAAATGCATTGTGTAATAATATATTATTGAGTTCACAACTTGAATCGGGAGGATATACATTAACTCCCCATGAATTTGATTTCTCAGACATGGCGTTGAAGGCTGTAAAAGCCTTCCAAAATCGATACCCTACTAGATCATTCGAATTTAACCTGCCAGACAGTATCTATTTCAATGGGGAAGAGTTTTTACTTCAATTGGTGTTGAGTAACCTTATTGAAAATGCGGTTAAATATACTCCTCCAACCGACTCAATTAATATTAACTTGATTGACTTCGGTTCTTCTTTAGAATTGAGTGTATCTGATTTTGGCCCAGGAATTCCAGAAGCTGAAAAGAAGAAAATATTCGAAAAATTTTATCGACTTGGTGATGAAATGAAGCGATCTTCGAAGGGAACTGGACTCGGATTATTTTTGAGTACAAAAATCATAAAAGATCATAAGGGAAGAATTTATGTAGAAGATAATATCCCTCATGGATCCATTTTTAAAATAATTCTTCCAAAGTAGTTGTTATGGCCGTTGCTAGCAAAGGATCAATATTGGTAGTTGAAGATGAAGAAAGCCTTCAAAGTGCTCTAAAAATAAACTTAGAGCTAGAGGGTTATGAAGTGAGCTGTGCAGACAACGGATTAATTGCGATGAAAAAGGTAGATGAAGAGTATTTTGATTTGATTCTCCTTGATGTTATGCTTCCAGAAATCAATGGTTTTGATGTTTGTGAAAATATTCGATTAAAAAATATTGATACCCCCATATTGATGTTAAGTGCCAGATCTGGAAGTGCTGATCGAATTGTGGGCTTAAAACGTGGGGCTGATGATTACCTTACTAAACCATTTAATCTTGAAGAGCTTCTACTGAGAGTCGAGAAGTTGATTGAAAAGAATAAAAAGCTTCAGGAAAAATCTACACTAGGCACAAAGTATGACTTTGGTGGTAATGAAATTGATTTTAGGGCACAAGTAGCCGTAAACTTTAAAGGGGAAGAAATCTCACTCAGCAAGAAAGAAGTTATGCTTCTGAAACTTCTGATAGAATATAAAAATGAAGTGGTATCAAGAGAAAAAATATTGCAGGCCGTTTGGGGTTATAATGTGTTTCCAACTACCCGAACAATCGACAACTTCATTCTAAATTTCAGAAAGTATTTTGAATCTGATCTTCGTGAACCTCGTTATTTTCAATCTGTACGAGGGGTAGGGTATAAGTTTAGCGAGTAGGGTATTGGTGCTTAACACTGTGGGTTGGGAGTTTGAGGTTGGGGGTAGTTCGCTTTGCGCTGAACGCTTGACGCTGTGGGTTGGGATTTCGAGGTTGGGAGTAGTTCGCTTTGCGCTGAACGCTTGACGCTGTGGGTTGGGATTTCGAGGTTGGGAGTTTTACGCTTTGCGCTGGACGCTTAACGCTTTTACTATTGCCTCCTCTGTGCCTTTGTGCCTCCGTGCCTTTTCTGTATTCCCTATTGCCTATTGCCTCTTCCCTCACTTTCACTTAAGATCCCCCAATAATGGCCTAATCAACAACTCTTCAACACAGGCTTGAGGTGATAGTTTACTAGCTGCAACAATCATGGTGGCAAGATCATTTGTATGCATAATGCGCAATGGATCAATTCCTGCTTCAGCCCAAGAGTCTGTCATGGTAGCACCAGGATAAATTGTCGTCACTTTTATGCCATGTTCCATAAGCTCTTCTCTTAGGTTCTTGCTAAAGCCAGTTAGTGCAAATTTGCTAATGCTATATGAACCTCCATTGTGGTAAGCTTGAAGTGCTGCAGTAGAAGACATGTTGAATATATGACCTGACTTTCTTTTAATCATCGATGGAACAATTGCACGTGTTATATGATAGGCAGAAAATAAATTGACAGCTAATATCCGTTCTAATTGTCCTTCAGGCTCATTGTATACACTTCCTGGCTCGTAGGTTCCAGCATTATTAATTAATATATCAATTCTATCCGTAGCCTGCAATAGTTGACTAGCAAAGGCTTTTGTTTGCTCAATATCTCCTAGATCTGCATTAAAGCTAGTAACCTTAATTGCATATTTTTTCATGAGTTCTTGTTGCCATACTATTGTTTTATCCATATGCCTTGAACATAAATAAAGGTCTGCCCCTTCCTTTGCAAAATGTTCTGCAAGTTCTTTTCCGATACCTCGAGATGCTCCAGTGATGACTACGTGCATACTAATATTTTTTTCAAAGTTAGGGGTCTACATACTTTAACTATAGATATTTAATAAAACTCTTGAATCTAACTTAATTTTGCTCTAATCATGGGAAAGAAATACGATCACCTGTTTTTTGATTTGGATCATACACTTTGGGATTTTGAAACCAATTCAAGAGCCACATTAATGGATCTTTATAATGAGCTTGATCTTGAAGGGAAAGCCAACACTCATTTTGATCATTTTCATGACACATATCATCATCACAATACTATTTATTGGGATCGATTCAGAAAAGGGTATATCAATAGGGAAGAACTTCGATGGAAGCGCATGTGGAGAACATTAGTCGATTATAAAATTTCGGACGAAGCACTAGCGAAGTCGATGAGCGAGCGATATTTGGAGATTTTGCCAACCAAAACAAGCCTTTTCCCCCACTGTAAAGAACTGCTTACGTACTTATCAGAAAAAAACTACCCTTTGCATCTTATCACGAACGGGTTTGAAAAGACGCAGCAGCTTAAATTAAAAAATAGTGGAATCGACCATTATTTTAAGGAAATAATCACTTCAGAGCAGGCAGGAATTATGAAGCCTCATGCAGCCATTTTTGAATACGCCTTGAATAAAGCAGGGACCACAGCAGAGAAAACAATTATGGTAGGTGATACCCTAGAAGTAGATATACTTGGCGCTATCAATGCAGGAATGGACACAGCCTATTTTAATCCAGCTGAGCCACCTACTGCTAAGATTAGACCAACCTATGTGCTGGAAAATCTTGGCGAATTGATGAGGATACTTTAATTATTTTATTCTGGCTAAAACGGTTACACCGCCTTTAACTACATCTCCAATTTTCACCTCAGTAATTACATTAGTGGGAAGTAATAGATCAACTCTACTACCAAATTTAATGAAGCCCAATTCATCATTTTGTTTTACTTCTTCCCCCACTTTGGCATAATTGACTATTCTTCGTGCCAATGCTCCTGCAATCTGTTTAACTAGTATAGTTATGTTAGCATTTGCAAGGACTACACTATGCCTTTCGTTTTCGGTGGATGACTTAGGGTCCCATGCTACAAGGTATTTTCCTTTATGGTAAACACTATAAAGCACATTTCCCGAAATTGGATTTCTGTTTACATGAACATTAGCAGGACTCATGAACACAGATATTTGAAGTCTTTTTTCCTTAAAATATTCTTGATCAACAGTCTCTTCAATTACTACTACTTTCCCGTCCGCTGGGGCAATGATTGCATTTTCATCAAAGCTGTGGGTTCTTGTTGGAAGACGGAAAAAGGAAATGATAAAAAGCCAAAAAAACAATAAGATGGCATATGCAATCCATGCAAGGATACCAGAAACGGGAGCTAAATGAAGATGAGTAGCTAAGGTAAGTGCTCCGCATATTAATGTAATCAGTAATATAGTTGGATATCCTTCTTTATGTATTGTCATGTCAAATAGTTAAGAATGCAAAAGTAATGATTCGCTTTAGCAATTTATCTTTCTTCTTCGAGCAAGCACCTGCCATGCCCCAGACACTTCATTATTTTTCACCTCAATTAATGAATCGTAAAGGGCTACCGTTGGACAAACATGATTCGGTAAACCAGTCAGGATATCACCAATTTTAAATGTATGAGGTATTGGGGTTTCTAATATTAAGTGTTCTTCACTATGCGCTACAGGTTTTAATGCCGGATATGATGGAAAATACACACGCATACTGATATCGTCCTCAGAAGATATCGCTTTATACCCTAGATCAACACATATCCTATTAGGCGTTGGAATTGAAATGATTCTAGTTAGCACAAATAGGGCAGGTTTATATTGTTGATCAGGACAAATCCGTTGATATCCATGATCCCAAAAAATAGGTGTACCCGGACTAGACTCACGATCTATTTTTGTAGAATGGGTTGCAAAATTAAGCGAACCGCCTGCAATAAGGATTGGCTTTTTTGTGTTTCGTGAACTGAAAGTGTTCATCAAGTTTAACACAGGCTGAAAAACCTCATTGCATAGAATTTCTTTTTCCAAATGATTTGATTGGCGAATATGTCCATCATAAGCATGAATACCTGAAAAGGATAATCCCTTCGTTTTTTGGATGGCCTCATGCAACACAACTGCTCCTTCATCAGGAAGTATTCCTGTTCTATTCATTCCGACATTGACATCGATGTAAACATTTATTTCTAATCCATGTTCATCAAAAAGTTGCCCAATTTGTTTTGCAACTTCGATGTTGTCTATTAAACATGAATATTTAGTTGTTGAATATTGTTGAGTCAATTTAAGCAGTCGTTCAATTTTTGGACCAACGGGTTGATAGGCGAGCAGTACATCATTAGCATTGTTCATTCCCAATAATTCTGCTTCGGCTATTGTTGCACATTTGAATTTGTTGATACCTACCGCTTGCATTAGCTGAATGCCTTCGGCAGTTTTATGCGTTTTTACATGTGGGCGAAGACGATTCACATCCCCATTCACCATGCGCACCATCTCCTCGATATTTTTGATTACCGTTTCATGCATTACAACCAGTGCCGGACTGTCAATATTTTCTATGCCTTTGATTTGATGGAGCATGGGATGGGAATTAAACGCTGGGCGCTTAACGCTTAGCGCTGTTGGTTGGGGTAATTATTGAATTTATATTAACTTATTTATTATTATCATTCATGATCCTATACTTTTAAAACTATCAATATCTAACCAAAAGCACAGATTGTATATTGTAAAGCGCCAAGCGCTATGCGTCCAGCGGTCAGCGCAAAGCGTCTAGCGTTCAGCGCTAAGCGTCCAGCGGTCAATCCCCAACTCAATTCAACTCACTCATCTCATGCTGAAATGAAAGTAGCGCTTCTTCTATCTCCTCTAGGGTATCCATCATGACCAACTTTGTGCGGATTGGTTTAACATTTGGAATCCCTTTTAGGTAATTGGCATAGTGTCTTCTCATCTCAAAAATACCCACCCTTGGTCCTTTCCATTTTAATGATGCTCGAAGATGTTCTTTGATAACATCCAATCTTTCTTCCAATGTTGGAGGAGCAAGACGTTCTCCTGTATTGAAAAAATGTTTGACTTCCCTAAAAAACCAAGGATATCCAATAGCTGCTCGGCCAATCATGATGCCATCAATTCCAAATTTGTTTTTGTATTCTAATGCTTTTTCAGGGCTGTCAACGTCACCATTTCCAAAAATGGGTATATGCATCCGAGGATTATTTTTTACTTTTTCTATCCAGCTCCAATCTGCCTCTCCTTTATAAAGTTGACTTCTTGTTCTGCCATGGATAGATAATGCTTGTACTCCAACATCTTGCAATCGTTCAGCCACTTCGATGATGTTGATGCTGTCGAAATCCCAGCCCAATCTCGTTTTAACGGTTACAGGGATGGAAGTTGATTTAATTACCGCTTTGGTTAACCGAATCATTAAATCAATGTCTTTTAATACAGCTGCCCCAGCACCTTTACAAACTACTTTTTTAACAGGGCAACCAAAGTTGATATCGAGTAAATCGGGTTGAACTGTATCTACGATTCTTGCACTCATGGCCATTGCTTCTTCATCGCCTCCAAAAATTTGTATGCCTACTGGACGTTCTTCTTCAAAAATATCGAGCTTCTGCCTGCTTTTAATGGCATCTCGAATCAGACCTTCACTGCTGATGAATTCCGTGTACATTAAGTCAGCCCCATTTTTTTTACATACTGCACGAAAAGGGGGATCACTGACGTCCTCCATAGGAGCCAATAACAAAGGAAATGTCGGTAATTCTATCTTGCCTATCTTTATCATAGATGTAAAGGCAAAGGTACAAACTTGCTTATTGTATACATAGATAAACTGATAATCTTTATATGGAGAGTATAACGCAGAACAGACCTGGCATGACTGAACGTGCAGGTATTTTTATCCTGATTGCATTGATGGGCGCAGGCTTTGTTGTAGGCGGAGGCATTTCTTTTGTTATGTGGAAAGCAATGACCGGTCAATCTATTGAACAAATGCAGGCATCCATGATGGATCCATCCTTTGTGAATGAGGTGAGGGTAATTCAAACGCTCTTAGCTGCATTCATTTTTTTTATTCCAGCATT
>CANKGM010000011.1 GCA_947481355.1 Chitinophagaceae bacterium | reverse complement strand
GGATGCATTGAATATTTTGAATGATATCAAGAAGAAAATAAACTAGCTCAATTTAGTTCTTGATTTTTTTTCTTCTTTCCATCAGTTCTTTCATGGTTGTAAGTATGATGCCTTCGTCTGCAATGAATTTTCTAAGTTTAGGATCCGTCATAGCAAGGTAATCACCTGTTCTCGTTTGGCCAGATCCTGAAATTTTTCCAAAATGTTCAGACGGAGTATTACAATGCATGATCATGTAGGTGATACCTGGCTTAACCTCTTTGAGCGCATTGATGTAAAAGGCTGTTTTATTTTTTCTAATATTACCAGTAGTAGGTTTTGCTCCATTGGGTAATTTCAACGAATAGCTAGTGTTATGAAGGTCATCTATAACAGGAAGACCAGCATTCCATAGGGCTATTCCTACCTCCTTTGCCATCTTCATGTCTGCTGCAGTTGATTTTAATTCATCTGCAATGAGTGTATTATGCCCTGCTGGGAACATGATTGGTATACCATATTCGATCCCAACTTTTACATAACGTTGGATAAATGCAGGGGTGGCAAACAGCGTACCCATGTGTGAATCTAAATGAGTTGGTGTAAATCCCATGGTAAGGCATCGATCTATTTGTGCTTTTATCTCTTGTTCTACTTCATCTGGGGAGGCATGTTCAACAACCTCTTCAACTGTTCCCCATAATGCACCTTCAGAATCTACTAAGCCTGGAACATTTTTTTTACCACTGAGTGGCCCCCAACGATAGTCATTCCATTCAGATGTTAAGGTTAAATGCAGACCTGCGTCTGTTTCGGGATTATCTTTCAAAAAGTGGAAGTAGCCGGATACCCATGGGCAAGGCATCATGATGGAGCAAGAGTTTGCAACCCCATTGGTCATACTTTGAATTGCTCCTTCATTTGATTCAACACTCATTCCTACATCATCAACATGTAGGATTACAATTTTTTTACCCTTCGGAAATCCAAGTTTTTCGGCCCATGTATTGTCTTGTGCATTTATGTCGTTAACCAAAAATAAGTTGATTAAAAGTAGGATGATAAATGATCGCAATGTTATGCTTAGGGTTTTCTGATTGACTTTGTATGTCATGATGCTGTTCTTTTAAAATGATTTTTTAATGAATGAGATAATAAAACTAAAAGGGTGCTTACACAAGGTCTATTAATAAATTCATTAGGACGTCTACTTCCTCTTTTGTGTTCAACTTGCTGAATGAAAAACGAACATTCATTTTTTCGTTGTTTCCAATTGCTTGAATAACATGAGATCCTTGATCAGCGCCACTGCTGCAGGCACTTCCTCCTGATACACAAATATTATTTACATCAAGGTTTAATAGAAGCATTTCTGATTTTTCGTTTTTAGGGAAGCCTACATTCAGCACAGTGTATAAGGCATTACCAGCTTGATCGCCGTTGAATGTGACGCCGCTAATTTTTTCTATTAACGAATCTTGAAGGTATGATTTTATGCTTGCTATATAGGTGCTATCTGTTTGATGATTAGCTGTAGCTAATTCAAGTGCCTTGGCAAATCCAACAATGCCATAAATGTTTTCTGTTCCTGCCCGCATATTTCTCTCTTGCCCACCTCCATGAATCAGTGGAGGTATTTGAGTCGAGGAATTGATGTATAATATTCCGACACCTTTTGGACCGTGAAACTTATGGGCTGCGCCTGTTATGAAATCTACGTGAGTTGTGTTTAAATTAATAGGAAAATGTCCAACCGTTTGAACTGTATCAGCATGGAATACCGCTTGGTAGTTTTTGGCTAATGCTCCAACCTGATTGATGTCTGTTATGTTTCCAATCTCATTGTTGGCATGCATTAAACTAACTAATGTTTTATTCGTACTGCTAGCTAGTCTTTTTTCCAGGTCGATTAAGTCAACATGACCATCTGGCAATAGCTCAACATATTCAATAGGGATATTGTATTTATGTGCTAAGAAAACACAGGTATGTAGTGTAGCGTGGTGCTCAATTTTAGAGGTAATAATTCTAGTGCATCCTAAGTCTCTTAAAGCTGCGTTAATTGCAGTATTGCTACTCTCAGTGCCACCACTTGTGAAAAAAATTTCTGAAGGATGTGCTGATAATATCTCAGCAACTGATTTTCTTGATTTTTCAATTGCGTTTCTAGTCTCCCTCCCATACGAGTAGATGGAGGAAGGGTTACCAAAATGATTGGTGAAAAAAGGCATCATTGCCTCAAGTACAATGGGGTCTATCGCTGTAGTAGCTGCGTTATCAAAGTATATTCTAGACGCCATAATCTATTGCCTTCCGTGAGCTGCAAATATACTAATTATGGCTTAACAGAATTCTTGAATGTCTTTGATTAGCCTATTCGCAATATTGTCGGCAGTCCTCTCAAAATTACTCTCAGCATAGATTCGTATGATAGGTTCTGTATTGCTTGCTCTGAGGTGAACCCAATCGTTGTCAAATTCAATACGCAAGCCATCGATTGTATTAATAGGATTTGATTTGTACTTTGTTTTAAGCTGGTTGAAAATAGCTTGTAGGTCTACTCCAATATTCAATTCTATTTTATTCTTACTGATGTAATAGTCTGGGTAGCTATTTCTTAATTGCTTGAGGCTTTTCTTTGATTCAGCTAGGTGCGAAAGGATTAGCGCGATACCTATTAATGCATCCCTGCCATAGTGAAAGTCGGGCACGATGATTCCACCATTACCTTCGCCACCAATCACAGCATTTACTTCTTTCATTTTGGCAACAACATTTACTTCTCCCACTGCAGCAGGGTAGTATTGGCCTTGGTGTTTTTCTGTAATATCTTTTAATGCTTTTGAGGAAGAAAGGTTGCTAACAGTGTTTCCTTTTCGTTTACTCAATACATAATCAGCTACAGCTACTAAAGTATACTCTTCGCCAAACATTGAACCATCTTCACAAACCAGCACTAATCGATCTACGTCAGGATCGACGGAAATGCCAATATCTGCTTTATGGCTAATCACAGCATCGCTCAATTGACCTAGGTGTTGAGGAAGTGGCTCTGGATTATGTGCAAATTTTCCATTCACTTCTCCGTTTAGTAGAATAATATGTGTATCTGGGATGCCTAATTTATTAAGCAATGCCGGTACAAAAATTGCTCCTGTACTATTAATGGCATCTACAACAATCTTCAATTTTTTTTCCGCAATACTTTTTTTGTTTACGAGCTCGTATTGAAGGATTGCCTCAATGTGTTTTTCTAGGTAAGAGTCGTTATATGTAATTGATCCTAGGTTGTCTACTGTTTCAAAATGTAAATTTCCTTGTTCTGCATCAGCTAAAATTTTAGCTCCATCAGCGGCACTAATAAACTCTCCTTTTTCATTGAGTAATTTTAGTGCATTCCATTCTTTAGGATTGTGGCTAGCTGTAATGATTATTCCTCCTGCTGCATTTTCGGCAGTTACGGCAAATTCAACGGTAGGGGTGGTTGAGAGACCAAGGTCTATGACTTCTGCTCCAATTGACACAAGAGTTTGGGTAACAAGTTGAGCAATCATAGGGCCACTAATTCTACCGTCCCTGCCAACTACTACTTTTTTATTTTTTGATGCGATAATGCTTCTTCCAAAGGCAGAAGTATACAAGACAACATCCAATGGCGAAAGAGATTCGCCAGGTTTTCCTCCAATTGTTCCTCTAATTCCAGATATGCTTTTAATCAATGCCACAGGTGAGTTTTTAGGTAGTCAAATTTACAAAAAAAAGATGGTTTCATCGATTAAATTGGGCATTAGTGTTATAAAACCAAGTATATTACTGATTGATATATTTCTTTGCCAACTATCTGCTTAAATACTTCTTATTTTTGTACTATGTCATGTCTTTTGCAGTCAGCGCCAACTTCACTATTTGATAAAATTTTGCAAGTTGATTACCGCTTGATGGTATGGGTTAATAAGGATCTTTCTTCTCCATTGCTGGATGTATTGACACTGTTTATGCGAGAGTCAATTTTTCATGTTCCATTATATGTCTTCATTATTGTATTTGCTTTTATACACCTACGCAAAACAGCATGGTGGTGGATACTTGGCGGTATAACCCTTATTTCCATTTCAGATTTAATCAGTAGTTTTTTTATCAAAAGCTATTTTAATAGACCAAGGCCATGTAGAGACCCCTATATGATGTATCATATAAATCTTTTGGCTAAATATTGTGGCGCAAATGGGAGTTTCACTTCTTCCCACGCAATGAATCATTTTGCGTTTGCAACATATGTCTATATTACATTTAGGAGATTCTCTTCGTATTTCTCGCTTTTGTTCATTTGGGCAGCGTTTATTTCATTTTCACAGGTCTATGTAGGGGTACATTATCCTTCTGATGTGCTGTGTGGAGGACTTTTGGGATGTGGTTTTGGGTGGATTGCAGCACGAATAGCCCAACAGAGCTTATCTTTACACCATTATATTGTATGAACGAAATTTTGATCTTATTCTGTCTTATTCTAATTAATGGCTTTTTTTCAATGACTGAAATCGCATTGGTTTCAGCCCGAAAAGCTAGATTGGAGGCGCAAGCTAATAAAGGTGACTTACGGGCTAAGCAGGCACTATTGTTAGCACAAAAGCCTGATTCATTTTTGTCTACTATACAAATAGGAATTACGACTATCGGTATCCTTACGGGTATTTTTAGTGGTGATAAAATCGTGGATGATGTGTCTGGTTATTTTTCAACAATACCCTTGTTGGCTAAATATAGCTTAGGCCTAGCAACTGCTTTTGTTGTTGTTGTCATCACCTTCTTCTCGCTCGTTTTTGGTGAATTGGTGCCAAAGCGCTTAGGCATGACTAGTCCTGAAAAAATTGCTAAAAACGTGGCAGCGCCAATGCGATTGATTGCATTAGTAGTTCATCCGTTTGTTTGGTTACTTACGAATACCACAACATTTATAATGAAATTGTTTCGGGTTCGTGTTGGAGAAGATCAGGTTACTGAGGAAGAAATTAAAGCAATCATCACCGAAGGTAGCGAACATGGTGCCATTGAGGATGCAGAACATGAAATCATTCAACGTGTATTTCATTTAGGTGATCGAAATATTACTTCATTGATGACCCATCGAAGTGATGTTATTTGGTTCGATGTAAATGACAATGAAAATCAAATTCGAGAAAAGATACTTAAAGAGCCACATTCAGTATATCCTATTTGTGAAAAGGATATTGATAATGTAAAAGGGATTGTTTCTGTTAAAGACATGTACGTGACGCCAGATGATGTGTTATTTAAAGATGTTATGAAAACGCCCTTGTTCGTTCCTGAAAATATCAGTCCTTATCAATTACTAGAAAAATTTAAGCAAACGAAAATCCATACCAGCTTTGTTGTTGATGAATATGGTTCATTGCTAGGGTTGGTGACTTTGAATGATTTGTTGGAAGCCATCGTTGGCGACTTGCCTCAGCATGATCTTCAAGATTATGAAATTGTTGCAAGAGAGGATGGATCATATTTAGTTGATGCACAAATACCATTTTACGATTTCCTTACACGATTCGAAAAGGCTGATTGGATGAATGAAGGAGAGCAAGAGTTTGATACACTAGCAGGATTCATATTGCATACCTTAGAACGTATACCTTCTACTGGTGATAAATTTGAATGGAAAGGATTTTCATTTGAAATCATAGATATGGATAGCCATCGTATTGATAAAGTACTTTTTGTGATTTCTGATCAGATCAAAAGTGAAATGGACTAGCTTTAAACATTTAGCATGAATTTGTCTCTAGTTGGAAAAACTGCGCTTGTTTCTGGAAGTTCACAGGGAATTGGGAAAGCCATTGCAATCGAGCTTTCATTATTAGGAGCAACCTGTATATTGTTATCGAGAAATTCAGCTGCGTTAGAAAAAACAGTAAGCGAACTTTCGCATGATGCAGGACAAAGACATGATTATTACTCTATTGATTTTACTAACCTGACTGAACTAGAAAGTCTTATTCAATCGATTACTCAAAAAACGGATATTGATATTTTGATTAATAATACGGGTGGACCAACACCTGGTTTAATATTGGATGCGGGGTTAGTTGAATTTGAGGTGGCATTTAAGCAGCATGTTTTATGTAATCAGTTGCTCGCGCAACATGTAGTTCCTGCAATGAAAAAAAATGGATTTGGAAGAATTATAAATATTATTTCCACTAGCGTACGAATTCCGCTAGACAACCTTGGGGTTTCAAATACAATACGTGCAGCTGTTGCCTCATGGAGTAAAACAATGTCTAATGAGTTGGCGTCTTTTGGCATCACCGTAAATAGCCTTTTACCTGGTTTTATAGACACATCTAGATTGGATCAAGTGATAACTCATTTCGCTGCAAACGCTAAAGTAGATAAGTTGCAAATGCATCAACGGATGGTATCTTCTGTGCCGACAAAGCGTTTTGGTTCACCTGTTGAGATTGCAGCTGTAACGGCATTTTTGGCTTCACCTGCGGCATCATATATTAATGGAATAAGTATGCCAGTTGATGGTGGAAGAACTGGTACAATTTAATTATGAAGCAATTTCAAAAAACAAAATCTTTTGCAGAGGGACTAGACAGTGAGGATCCGTTAAGGTTGTTTAGAGAAGAGTTTTTGATTCCAGGAATAGAAATTGATAGCCCTAAAACATATTTTTTAGGTAATTCTTTGGGTTTGCAGCCTAAAGCCACTCAACAGTATATTAATAAAGTGCTTAATCAATGGGCTTCGAATGGCGTAGAATCTTTTTTTGATGGAGAAGCGTCATGGATTCATCAACATTCATTGCTTGTTGATCAAATGTCTATACTCGCTGGTGCAAAGTCACAGGAGATTAGCATCATGAATCAACTTACAGTGAATATTCATTTGATGTTGGGGAGTTTTTACAGGCCTTCTGGAAAGCGAAAAAAAATCCTGATTGAATCAAAAGCATTTCCTAGTGACTACTATGCATTGTCTTCCTTTATTTCCTTTTTAGGGGAAGATCCAGCATCTATTTTGATTGAGGTTGAACCATTAAGTCAGCAACAGCCTGTCAATGACGAAGATGTTATAAATGCAATAAATGACAATTCAGAGGAAATAGCATTGGTTTTTATAGGGGGAGTAAATTATTATTCGGGCCATGTATTCGATATTAAACGTATAGCTTCTGCAGCTAAGCAGGTTGGAGCGTTAGTTGGTTTTGATCTTGCCCATGCCATCGGGAATATTTCACTGCAGTTACATGATTGGGATGTTGATTTTGCATGTTGGTGTTCCTATAAATATCTTAATGCAGGACCCGGCGCTGTTGGTGGTGTCTACATTCATGAACGATATCATACAGATGATTCTATAAAACGATTTGCTGGTTGGTGGGGTTATAAAATGGAAGGCCGTTTTCAGATGCATCACTCATTTCAGGCAGAAGGTGATGCAACAGGCTGGCAGCTTAGTACCCCTTCATTAATTCTCTATGCATGTTTAGAGGCATCACTTTCTATTTTCGAAAAAGCAGGATGGGGAATGGTGGTAGAAAAGCAAAAAGCGATGCGAGAGTGGATGAGATTTTTACTTTCAGATATTCTAAAAAGTGAGGCGGGATCAATGTTAACTTGTATAACTCCTGAAGGAGCTGGATGTCAAATATCATTACTTTTTTCTCGTGCCGGGAAAGAGGTATTTGATGAATTGATTAAGGCAGGATTTATGCTTGACTGGCGAGAGCATAATGTGATTCGGTTGGCTCCTGTCCCACTTTATAATACATTTACAGAAATTTGGAATTTTTGTGAAACCCTTCAACTTGTTTTAAACCGACATTACGTAAAACCATAAATATATTTTCAATGAATAGAGCTAAGTTAATAGAGCGGATTAGAGAAGTTAATTCTTATCTGTGTGTAGGATTAGATACTGATATAGAAAAAATACCAGCTCACCTTAAAGAGGAAGAGGATCCTGTTTTCGCTTTCAATAAAGCCATTATTGATGCTACATTGCCTTATTGTGTTTCCTATAAAATTAATACTGCGTTTTATGAAGCACAGGGGTTGAAAGGATGGGCATCATTAGAGAAGACTGTAAATTATATTCCTTCTTCGCATTTCAAAATTGCTGATGCAAAGCGAGGCGATATTGGAAATACCTCTACTCAATATGCTATTGCTTTTTTGAGAAACATGCCTTTTGATTCCATTACAGTTGCTCCTTATATGGGAGAAGATAGTGTTAAGCCATTTTTACAATTCAATGATAAATGGGCTATTGTATTAGGGCTTACATCAAATCCAGGGGCATTGGATTTTGAATTGAAATCAATTGAAGGTGATGAACCTAAGAGACTCTATGAAGAAGTGATTCGTAAAGTGTCGACATGGGGTACAACTGAAAATCTGATGTTTGTAGTTGGAGCCACTCGTTCAGATGAGTTTCTTCATTTGCGCAAGATTGCACCAGATCATTTTTTTCTAGTGCCTGGAGTAGGTGCACAGGGAGGTAGTTTAGAAGAAATCTCTCGTAAAGCCATGACTAAAGATGTTGGTATATTGGTTAATGTAAGTAGAGACATTATATATGCATCAACTGGTATTGATTTTGCACAGCAAGCAGGAGAAAAAGCAAAAGGCTATGCGGTAGAGATGGCCAATTATTTAGTGTAAGCTATTGCTATAGCTTCAGCAATTTTTACTGACCATGCTTGGTATTCTTTTCCCGAAGGATGCAGCCTGTCTTGGGCTATAAAAGAGGGGTCGACACTTCTTGCTCTATATTCAGTAGTTATATCAATGAATGGTACTTCAGATGAACATGATATCGATTTCACTATAGTATTAAAACTATTTATTTCATCGGCGATTTTCTTTTTGTCACGCCCATCTGCAAATGGAGTAACACTCCAGTCGGGTATGCTTAATGCTAATACATGACTTCTTTTATTTCCGGCTAGTGATATGGCTTTTTGCAAAAGCATTTTATATTCATCAGTAAATTCTTGAATTGGTTTTCCTCTATACTGATTATTTACACCTATCAATAATGTTACAATATCATATTCATTGTTTAAGTTACTTGATTCAATGGCTGTATATAATTCGCTAGTTGTCCAACCTGTTTTGGCAACCATTATTGGCGGATTTAGATGGATGTTTTTGTTTCGGAGTATGTCTGCCATTTGGTATGGGAAGCTATTTTGAAGGTGGACGCCTTCGCCTATTGTATAGGAGTCGCCTAATGCTAAAAAGGAGAGGTTCTGTATAGCTTCAATGGACATTTGAGCTGACATAAAACGAATGAATAAAAATAACTTTCTTTTGAATCAAAGGAGAAAGCTACTAATTTTTTCAACTTAAGACCTCGTTAAAAATGATTTATTCCATGTTGTTATTAACCTAATAGCGAATAATATTCGGTTTAGGCATGTACCTTCGTGTTCATGAATTATTTTTTGAGCAGAGTTTCTATTCTTTTATTATTTGCTCCAATTGTTTTGGCTGCTCAGCAATCTGATTCAGTTTTCATGACAGGTGGAAAACAAGTAAGCTTGACGCCTGTTGTTATCCGCTCAGGGACTAACGTGCCCGGCTTTATAAAAAGAGTGGAGAATGACACAACATTTTACAAGGCATTTAAAAATCTTAGGGTATTAAAGTATACATCATTGAATGATGTTAGGATGTTCGGAAAGAATGGTAGAGTAGAGGCTAGTATGAATAGTAAAACGCGTCAGTGGGCATCCCATTCATGTCGCGTCACCAATATATTAGAAGAACATACTACTGGTGATTATTATAAAGATGATGGTGAGTTCAATTACTATACAGGAGAATTATATGCTTCACTTTTTTTCTCCAAGGATACAGTTTGTGGGGAAACAAATGTGCTGAAAGACATTAAGCTATCTATACAAGGGAAGCGTGGATTAGATAAACACAAAGAGCAGCTTAAGATGTTGTTTTTCAATCCGGGTAAGGATATTCCTGGGATTCCACTGATGGGAAATAGGGTGATGGTATTTGATCCATCACATTCAGATCTTTATAATTTTGTGATCGATATACAAGAATATAAAGGCCGCCCTTGTTATTTGTTTTCATTGAAGGCAAAAGATGATCTATCTTTTTTTAAAAAGGATGATATAGTTATTGATGAGATGGTAACCTGGTTTGATTATACTACGTTTGAGGTTTTGGCACGTAACTATAAGATGAGCTATAATGCGGGTGTTTACCGATTTAATGTATCGATGGAAGTTGAAATTGCAAAATTTGGAAAATATTTATATCCCAAAGTGATACGCTACGATGGAAATTGGGGTGTAATGCTAAAAGGAAAGGAGCGAGGGCTATTTACTGCAACTATTTATGATTTAGCCGATTAAATGGTTGGCGTTTACATTATGAGGCATCTCCGGCATACTTATTTGATTTCTTTACTTGGTTATTAAGCTTCCAGTGTTTTGGTATTTGAATATCCTCTCCATTTTTCAATCAACTCTTTCATGTCATCTGGAAGTTCGCTTTCGAATTTCATTTTTTCACCTGTGATTGGATGGATGAATCCAAGTATTTGAGCATGTAAAGCATGTCTATTGCAAATGCCAAAACAGTTGTCTACGAATTGTTTATACTTTGTAAAAACTGTTCCTTTTAGAATTCTATTTCCTCCATAGACGTCATCATTGAATAATGAATGACCAATATGCTGCATGTGGACTCTGATTTGATGTGTTCTTCCAGTTTCCAATTCACATTCTATCAAGCTTACATATTTCATGTCTTCAAGTACCCTATAGTGGGTAATTGCTTCTTTGCCATGTTCACCACCATCAGGGTAGACATCCATTAATTTTCGAAGTCGCTCATGCCGAGCTATATTTCCCCTTATGGTTCCTGTTATATCATCAAATCCTCCCCAAACAAGTGCTATGTATTTTCTTTCAACGGTATGATCGAAGAATTGTTTAGCCAATTTCATCGCAGCAATTTCTGATTTGGCTAATACAAGAAGTCCGGTCGTATTTTTATCAATTCTGTGTACCATGCCAAATCGAGGCAATTTACTTTCTGATATATCGGGTTGTTGTTCCTTTAGATGCCATGCCACGCCATTGATTAGCGTACCATTGTAGTTTCCTGATCCAGGATGGACAACCATACCGGCTGGCTTATTTACCACTAAAACGTGATCATCTTCGTATACAATGTTTAAGTCTAGTTTTTCTGGAATGATGTCATAGGTTTCTGGACTCGTATCTGAATAAAAAATGATTTGGTCGAACGGTTTGACTTTATAATTCGCTCTGGTGGCTATGCCATTAACTGTTACCATTCCTGCTTCAATAGCGAGCTGAATTTTATTTCGAGAGGTATTAACTGTTTTTGATAGTATAAACCGATCCACACGAAGTGGCTCTTGCCCTTTATCCACAGATAAGGTCAGTCTTTCGTATAACTCTTCCGAATATCCGGTGGAGATTTCCTCATCCTGGGTTTCATTCTTATCTGCGTGCGACATAATACCTATTTTTGCAAAGATATTGTGTTTAGGTAGCTAATTCTAATTGAGATGATACAAGAAGTAATATTGAGGGATCTTTCGGTGTTAGAATATGGAGACGCATGGAAATTGCAAGAGTCTTTGTTATTGGAGAATACACAATTAAAATCAATTGCGTCAAAACAGGGTGAAAAGGCGTTAACCACACATCATCTTCTCTTTTGTGAACACCCTCCTGTATATACCATTGGGAAAAGCGGTAAAACAGAACATATTTTAATAAGCCAGGATGAATTAGCTAAGCGAAATATAGGATACTATCTTACTAATCGTGGTGGCGATATTACGTTTCATGGACCAGGTCAATTGGTGGGCTATCCTATTATTGATCTAGAGTATTTTTATACAGATATTGGTAAGTACTTAAGGTCGTTAGAAGAGGTGATTATTTTGACGATAGGCCATTATGGAGTTAAAGGAGAGCGGAGTAAAGGGGAGACTGGTGTTTGGATTGATATTGACATTCCCGGTAAAGCAAGAAAAATATGTGCCATGGGTGTTCGATGCAGTCGATGGGTTACCATGCACGGGTTTGCATTGAATGTCAATACAGATTTAACATATTTTAATTCAATTGTACCATGTGGGATTCCTGATAAACAGGTTACTTCATTGAAGCAAGAGATAGGTAATGAAGTTGATTTGATTGATGTAAAAGCGCTAGTCAGGAAAAATTTCGAAGCTGTATTCGGATGTAAGGTTATCGATTGTCAGGAGGTATAAAAAACTTACTTTTTTCTTTAGGTTTCTGGCCATCATAAAGTTCATAATTGAACCATCCACTAGACATGAAATTTGATCTATCAATCAATAATTTTGATTCTTTTATATTTTTCATGTTGAATAGCAGTGTTCCATCTTCCTTATAAACAAAAAATGAAAAATGTTTTTTTTCCGGTGTTGGTAAGATTAACATTAGATTCCCACCTGGGTTGATATAGATAAATGCTGAAGGTTGAAACATGTTTTGAGTAACTACACTGTCTTTCTTGATAAACTTAGATATCTTTTCTATGTCTTCAATTTTTGATAGAGGTATATTCAAGTGAACTCTTTCGTATTTCCTAGTGTTTACTTCCTCTTCAATATATGTCATGGTTTTTTGTAACACTTCTTTCTCTAGTTCGCCTGTAGGTGGTGTTGACTTTGATGAAATTATTTGGGTCGAAGAACTTGCTTTTAGTGGCTGATTTGAGGGTGTTTCTATTGGAGGTGAGGGTGATATTTTTTTTATTTCTTTCATTGCTTTTTTTGAGTTTGTAAAGAAATATCGCCCATTATGCTTTACATAAAAAATCCGATAAAAATATCGAATGCTATCTGTCGATTTAACCAGATATCCATTGCTAAATGAAGTGGGGTCTGGCATTGACATGATGGACTGATATCCTTTTAAGGAGTCTGGAGATCGCTGAATAATAAGTTGCTTTAATTCTTTGTCAGGATTATTCCATCCAATTATTGTCTTACCATTAATTTCTTTGACAGTAAATGCAGGAAGTGTATCCTGGGCGATTGCGAAGGCAGGTTGTATTAATAACAGAAATATGCTAACAGTAGCGGTATATAAAATTCTTGTCATTCTCTGCAAATATACATTGGATGACTCAAAAGCTAAGTTCATTATTTGTTAATGATCTGTTTCCTTGTAAGCCACCACTATGTATCAGGAGTATATTTGAACCGGGTAGAAAGAAATTCTTTTTCAATAAGTCGTAAAATGCCGAAATCATTTTACCCGTATATACAAAATCTGTTTTTATCTTATGCCTTTCGTAGAAGCTGTTCATTATTTCTAAAAGTGCTTTGTCTTTTTTTGCATAACCACCATGATGATAGTTGAATAGTATGTCGAATTTATTTGTGCCTACTCTTTCGTAGTAAATTAATTTTCTGATTTCGTCGGTGATAGAAAAATTATTTTTTAATACAGAAACCAATATGATTTTTTGACTTGAATTGGAGTTATTTATAAGCCCTGCTGCCATTGTTCCTGTTCCACATGCAGCTATGATGTGGGTATAATTTTCGCTTCCTTCAAAAGATAATATTTCTGATGCACCTTTTGCTCCTAAAGAGCCAAAGCCTCCTTGTGGAATTATTTGCTTAGAAGGGTATTTAACTGCTAAGTCATTTAAATCAATTTTGTCAAATGCTTCTCGTGAAATAAACTGTAACTCCATTCCATGTGTAATGCAATCCGAGAGTGTACTTGATAATTCTTTAGGTTGTTCACCTCTTATTATTCCAAGAGAAGTTATGCCAATTTGTTTTGCTGCATAAGCGGAGGCAACAAGATGATTTGAGTAGCTGCCTCCAAACGTGATAATTCCATCATTACTTTTTTCTTTAGCTTCTAGAATATAGTGTTTCAGTTTAAAAAGTTTATTTCCTGAAACGATAGGGTGAAGTAGATCAATTCTGAGCATATCTACGGTTAGATTATATTCCGTAAACAGTTCTTCTTGAAGGTTTTGAATATGTGATTTATCTATCATCTTATATATTGATAAAGTTCGTGTTTTGTTGCATTCATTAATTCACTTTATTTTCGCATACAAACATAAAGGGTATGAAACCAACACTATTGATTTTGGCAGCTGGAATGGCATCGCGTTATGGAGGAATGAAACAAATAGAAGAATTTGGTCCTGAAGGTGAAACTATCATGGATTATTCGATATATGATGCCATTCGGGTTGGTTTTGGAAAAATTGTGTTTGTGATTCGGGAAGAATTTGCAGAGCAGTTTAAGGCAATATTTGACCCAAAGTTAAAGGGGAAGGTTGATGTGGAATATGTATATCAACATTTGGATGCTCATTTAAATGGATACGTTAAGTCGCCCGAAAGAGCAAAGCCTTGGGGAACAGCGCATGCAATTTTATGTGCACAGCATGTAATTAACGAACCTTTTGCTGTTATTAATGCAGATGATTTTTATGGCCACGATGCATTTGTAAAAGCGTATGATTTTCTTACTACAACATGTAGTGAGAAACATTATGCAATCATAGCCTATGAATTAGGTCAGACATTGTCAGATCATGGTACAGTCAATAGAGGTGTTTGTCAGGTAGATGGGTTTGGTAATTTAGAAGAAGTTAGGGAGCGATTAAATATTTCTAAAGTGAATGAGGTTGTAAAGTCCGAAGATGGGTTGATGCCTGATGTGCTTAGTTTAAGTACTATGGTATCTATGAACTTTTGGTGCTTTAGTCCTTCCGTTTTTAAGCTTTCTCAATCCTTATTTGCAGACTTCCTTACGGAACATGGCCATGAGAGTAAATCAGAATTTTTTATTCCTGTTGTAGCTGATCACTTTATGAAAGTTTCTGTAGGTAGGGTAGAAGTAATTCCTACATCAGCTATATGGTTTGGCGTAACGTATAAAGAAGATGCTCCTTCCGTTCGAGAGAGTATCGGAAAGCTTCTCAATGCAGGGGTCTACCCCAAAGGACTTTGGAGCTAATTCATTGATGAATTACAATATCCTATTGCGATGAAAGCTTTTGGTTAATTCAATACAACCTTAACCATATAAACATAGTCTTGTACTTTTTTGACTTGTTGCATACGGTCAACACCTTTGATGGATGAAGCGTTATGTATTCTTACGTGCTCATCACTTTCAGTATCTTTTAGAGATTCTATTAATTGGAAGATGTTTTTTGATTTGGTAGCAAAAACGACTCCACTTGCAGAAGCTTGTCTTGCATTCAAGATGCCGATAACTTCCCCATTTTTATTCAACACTGGGCCACCGCTATTTCCTGGATTTGCTGAAATAGCCAATTGGTATGATAGTGTATCTCCGTCGAGTCCCGATTTTGCACTGAGGTAACCTTCATTGTATACAATTTCGTCTTTAGGGTAGCCAAGCGTGTACACTGGTGCGGATAGATCAGTTGATGTTTTAGTAAATCCGTATGGAAGTTGTTTGGTTGCTTTGAAATCAAGGTCATTGATTTTAAGTAGGGCAATGTCTGAAGATGGATCTAGGTGAATGATTTCAGCCAGAAAATCTTCTCCATTTTCATTTTGTACATACACTTTTTTGGCATCTTTCAATACGTGGGCACTTGTCACCATAAATCCTTTTGGATCGATCATAAAGCCTGTGCCACCGAATTTAACAGAAGCACCGGGTTCAATTTTATTTTTGAATTTATTTAGTTCAACACGTTGTGTTGAGGATTGTCTTTCAAGGCTGCTTACTTTTCTCCTTAATTCTTCAATATCCCTTAAAGGTGTTTTGGGAGAAAAGACGGAGATCATTCCGCTTATGAAAAGAGCTGTAATCCCTGCTATAGATGCAGCAACAGCTACTACTCGGCGATAGCGACCCCATAAGTTTACAATTCTTGCACTGCCTCTAATTCTGAGTTCCTTAATTACCCCATCTTCTTGAAGTGTTTGATGAGTATCATATAAGTTAGATTTGAATCTACGAATAGCGCCATAGTTTTCAATTTGATCAAGGAAGGCGTGATATTCAACAACCATTTGATCTAATTCAGGGTCGTTCATCCTCATCTCTTCAAAAGCAATTTTTTCAGCCCTGCTGAGTTCGCCTCTGAGGTACTTTTCTACCATCTCCGATAATTGCAATTGATCCATTTAAGCGTTTTTATATTGTGCAAAGAATAGTTTCTTAAGGCGTACGAGGCATTTATACTTTTGATTTTTAGCGTTATCTGCATTTGTGTACCCAAAAAAGTCTGCAATTTCATGCATGTTTTTGTGGTGTACATAAAAGGCTTCAATCAAACTTTTACACGGCTCACCAATCTTTCCCATAGCGGTTCGCATGATTAGGTATTGCTTGTTCAACTTTTCATGCTCCTCTAGGTCATCTTCTACGGGTACTATTTGGTCGAAATTTTCAACTTGACTTTCTATTCTTCTGTTTTGCTGTAGTTTTTTAAGCCACAAGCGACGGCAAACAGAGTATAAATAAGTTTTAATCTGGCAGGTGAGTACAAAATCGGGTAATTTTGATTTTTCGTAGAGTACAATCATAGCTTCTTGGAAAATATCCCGAGCATCATCTTCGCTGCCATTATTGTACAGGACAAAATGCTGAATTAGACTAAAATTGTCCTTATAGACAGATTCTATAGCATCTTTATCGTTGACTCCAATAGCCTTAAAAACCTCTTTTTCCTGATCTGTTATACTCACTTGCGTTGATTTAATACCTAGTTCTTGTTATAAGTAACCCACAAAACAACAAAAAAAAACTTTTATAATTCGGGTTACTTTATTTTACTTTGCGTATTATTAGATATTATTCAATTTTAACATTAAAAAATTAACGAATGAAAAAGTTATTTGTAATCTTAGCTATGGCTGCTCTTGCTTCTTGCGGAGGTTCTGATTCTGCTGCAACAACTGATACTGCTGCTGCTGCTGTTGACACAACTGCTGCTGCTGTTGACACAACTGCTGCTGCTGATACAGCTGCTGCTGCTGATACTACTGCTGCTGCTAAGTAATCTTTTTTTCATATGGCAAGCAATCGTTGAAGTCGTTCCGTCTCTACGGAATGACTTTTTTTATTTAATCTACTGATAATCAAGCAATTCCGCTAATCCCATTTCTCGGGCATATAGATTATCTTTGCAAAAATATTATTATGAGTTTTGAAGAGTTAGGCATTGAAGAGATATTGCTCCAAGGCATAAAAGCACTTGGTTTTACTGAACCTACACCAATACAGGAACAAGCGATACCTATTTTATTAAGTGGGACTAAAGATTTTGTGGGATTGGCGCAGACGGGTACGGGTAAAACAGCTGCATTTGGACTTCCTTTGTTGCAATTGGTTGATTCTAAGGCTAAATCACCTGTAGCTCTAATGGTTTGTCCAACCCGTGAGCTATGTATGCAAATCACAAAGGATTTGATGAATTTTGGCCGCTATAAAAAAGGCACCAAAATGGTTGCGGTATATGGGGGTGCATCCATTTCCCAGCAAATTCGCGATTTAAGACAAGGTGCACAGGTCGTTGTTGCTACACCAGGAAGATTGATTGATTTAATCGAAAGGAAGGCCATTGACCTAGAAAATATAGAATACATCGTGTTAGACGAGGCAGATGAGATGCTTAACATGGGATTCCGTGATGACATCGAATTTATCTTGAAAAATTCTCCCAATAGAAAAAGTATTTGGTTATTCAGTGCTACTATGCCACCTGAGGTGAAGCAAGTGAGCAAGCGATATATGGATAAACCCCATGAAATCACCATAGGCAAGATGAATGCTGCCAATGTGAATATTGATCATCAATATTATGTAACCTCAGGGGTTAATCGATATCAAACCCTAAAGCGAATCATTGATTTTAATCCCGGTATTTATGGGATTATTTTCACCAGAACAAAAGCTGATGCACAGTCAATTACAGAGTCACTTATCCGTGAAGGGTATGATATTGAAGCCATTCATGGTGACTTGACCCAAGTTCAACGGGATAAAGTAATGGGTAGGTTTAGAGAAAAGAGCATCCAATTGTTGATCGCTACTGATGTAGCGGCAAGGGGAATTGACGTGAAAGACATTTCACACGTTATTAATTATGAGCTACCTGATGATGTTGAGGTATATACTCATAGAAGTGGTCGTACTGGTCGTGCTGGTAAGAATGGTGTTTGTATTTCATTGGTTACATCTCGTGAGCAATATAGGCTTAGGCAAATTGAGAAATTGATTAACAATAGTTTACACAAGATGGATATTCCATCTGGAAAGGATGTATGCCGTAAGCAGTTTTTCCATTTTATTGATAAGCTACTCAAAGCAGATATTAGTCATGGTGAATACGAAACCTATATTCCTTTATTGAAAGAAAAATTTGAAGATGTAACGAAAGAAGAAATTCTTCAACGTGTTGCCGCACTTGAGTTTGATCGTTTCCTTCAATATTATGAAAATGCAGCAGACCTCAATATGAGGGATGATAGGCGTTCTGATAGGCAGTCTTCCTCACGTGGAGACTCTCGAGGAGATTCACGTGGAGACTCTCGAAGTCAAGGTCGTACAGCAGGACGTAGCTCTTTTGGAAGAGAGGGCAGTTCTGAACGTAGAGCTGTTGCATCACCTGGCGCTGCAGGAGGCTATAAAAAATTATTTGTCAACTTAGGCACCAAAGATGGTTTCTATAAGGCTAGTTTTTTACAGTTTATATTGGACATGAGTGATCTTAGTAAGGATGTATTGGGTAAGATCGACATGAAGGATATGAATAGTTGGGTTGAGATAGAAGGTGGAGCAGCAAATCAAATGATTAAGTCGCTTGACGGTAAAAAGTTCAAAGGAAGACGAATCAGAATGAATGATGCTGAAACAGGTGGTTCTAGAAATAATTATTAAAAATATTGTTTAACTACATTCAGTTTCATATATTTGTTTTATGAACATGCCAAAGACAGCCCGTTTTTATTTTTACTACTACTTTACCGGTAGTACGGGATCTCTTTGTTGAACAAATAATAACAAAATATATCAACATAAGAATCCCGGTAACACTACCGGGATTTTTTTTTAAATAACAAATGAACGATGTCCGAAAAGAGAGCAAATAAACATCAGCATCCAGGGAAGCCTTCCAAGTCGGCTACTTCAAAGCCCATTGCTATTCAGGGCTATGAAGGGAGTTTTCATCAAGTCGCCGCTCGTAAGTTCTATGGTAAAAATGTTGAAATCCTTCCATGTGCTACGTTCATCGATCTTATTCGAGACGCATCAGATTCTAAAAAGACTAGTGGTGGTATTATGGCGATTGAAAATTCTATCGCGGGTAGTATCCTTCCTAATTATAACTTATTACAGAAGTCATCTCTTTTTGTAGCGGGTGAAGTTTACCTCCAAATTGATCAAAATTTAATGGTGAATCCTGGCGTGAAGTTGTCTGATATTAAAGAGGTTCATTCGCATCCTATGGCACTTCAGCAATGCCTTGGTTTTTTAAACAAGTATCCTTGGAAGTTAATTGAGACGGATGATACTGCATTGAGTGCAAAGCATGTTCACATTAAGAAGAGCAAGCATGTTGCAGCTATTGCTAGTAAACTGGCTGCGGAGATGTTTGACCTTGAATTGATAGCTCCTAAAATAAACGATGTAAAACATAACTATACGCGTTTCTTGGTGTTGCAACAACATCCTTCTGTTATCGAAGGTGCAGATAAGGCATCTATCAATTTTCATACCGATCATGAGAAGGGTAGTCTTGCAAAAGTGCTTTCCCTCATTGCTGCGGAAGATATAAACATTTCCAAGCTACAGTCATTCCCTATTGCTGGCAGTCAATTTAAATATGGTTTTCACGCAGACCTTGAATTTGAATCATTAAAGAAATTCAATTCACTTCTGAAAAAGTTGACGACCAAAACAAAGTACATGCGTGTATTGGGTATTTATAAAAAAGGAAAATTTAATTCAGCCTCATGATACAGGTATCAACTAGATTAAATGGAATTGGAGAATATTATTTCTCTACTAAGCTTCGAGAAATCGATGAGCTTAATAAGGCAGGGCATGCAGTAATTAATTTGGGTATTGGCAGTCCTGATCTTCCACCTCATCCATCTGTGGTTGAAGCATTACACACGGAAGCGGCAAAGCAAAACACTCATGCCTATCAATCTTATAAGGGGTCGCCTATATTTCGAAATGCAAT
>CANKGM010000010.1 GCA_947481355.1 Chitinophagaceae bacterium | reverse complement strand
GCCACTTCAACAGCCGTTTTACAATCACGAACAACTACATCTTTAAATTCTTGCTTACCAGTAGTTAAGCTCAAACTCCAATGCCAATTGTTTGTCGTTACAACAAATACACCCATTTGCATACCAAGCTTTGCTAACGTATCACCAATTCGTGTTTGTTCTGCTATACTTCTTCCCATCATTCCATTATCTTCGATAGAACGAAACCCTTGATCATAGGCGAACTTAATTTGATCTACAAAATCTTTACCTCCATGAGATCTAAAAGAACCATCATGAAAAGCATAATTAAGATTAAATGGTTTTTGTGTATCAATTGTGGTTGAATTAGCTGAATAACCCTTCATACCTGGAATTAGTGCTGCACCTGCAAGTGTTGTATTTTTGAGAAATCCTCTGCGTTGCATTATCTTGAAATTTAGTTGATGAATAATTTGTTGCGTTGTACAATTTAAGTAAAATTGCATTAAATAAAATAGTATTGAAAAAATTAATTCCTACAACGTTACTCTGTCTTTCTTTATTCGGATCAATAAAGACAATCGCACAAGCTAATCCAATTCAAAAAAATGAGATTGCTATTCCGAATTCAGATAAAAAAATCACATTAGTATCTATTCCGGAAGGTTCCTTCATCATGGGGAACAACGCATCAAAAAACACAAATGAGAAACCTGCCACAAACGTTCATCTGTCTGCATTTGAAATGAGTGCGTTTGAAATCACACATGATCAGTTCAATATTTTTTATAGAGACGATAATACATCACAAGGTTCAAAAGTTGATGCCGTGACAAGACCTACAGCACAATACATTGACTTAAGCTGGAATATGGGCAAAGATGGTGGCTACCCTGTCAACAGTATGAGCGTGGATGGCGCCTTGATGTTTTGCCGGTGGTTGTATAGTAAAACGGGGATATTTTTCAGGCTACCCACTGAAGCAGAATGGGAGTATGCCTGCCGAGCAGGAAGCAAAACAACCTATTTTTTTGGGAACGATCCTGCACAGCTTGGTCAATATGCCTGGTTTAAGACCAACAGTAAGTTGAAATACCAAAAAGTTGGACAAAAAAAGCCAAATGCTTGGGGGCTATATGATATGCTTGGTAATGTTGCTGAATGGACACTTGATCAATATGACCCTGCTTATTTTACTAAACTAGGCGATAATGCTAGTGACCCCCTAATTAACCCCACTGCCAGGTACCCTAGAAGTGTGCGAGGCGGCTCTTATGTTGATGATGCTCAAAAACTTAGCGTAAGCAATCGACAATTTTCAGAAGTAACCTGGAATAAAAGAGATCCCCAGATTCCAAAAAGTAGGTGGTGGTTAACCGATGGCGCTTTTGCCGGTTTTCGAATTGTGAAGCCAGCTTTACAACCTTCTGCTGAAGATGCCGAAAAATTTTATAAATTGTATCTCGGTAACTAATCATAAAAAAAAACAACGATGGCAAACAAACCTCAAACAACCCAGGCTACGCGCAGGGATTTCGTAAAACAATCTAGTCTTCTTGCAGGTGGTGCAATGGCAACACCTATGTTAAGCAATCTAAATTTTTATTCCGGTTCTAGCGATGCCATCAAAATTGCATTGATTGGTTGCGGAGGTAGAGGTACTGGCGCTGCATTACAAGCCCTTCAGAGCAAACAAAACGTAAAGATTGTTGCTATGGCCGATGCGTTCAAAGATCGCCTAGACAGCTGTTACAAAAGCCTTACAGCAGAAGATCTTTCTGATGCAGGAATTAAAGGAAACTTCAAAGCAGTAGTAGATGTTCCTGAAGAAAGAAAATTTGTTGGCTTTGACGCATACAAAAATGCAATGGCTCTTGCTGATGTTGTCATTCTTGCAACACCTCCAGGCTTTAGACCTATCCATTTTGAAGAAGCTGTAAAACAAGGCAAACACATCTTCATGGAAAAACCCGTTGCAACAGACCCAGAAGGTGTTAAACGAGTACTTGCCGCTGCAGAAATAGCCAAAACGAAAAAATTAAATGTTGTGGTAGGTCTACAAAGACATTATCAGAATTCATATCGTGAGCTGTATAAAAGAAAAGATATGATTGGCGACATCACTTCTGCTCAAGCATGGTGGAATAATGATGGTGTTTGGGTTAGACCTAGACAAGCTGGTCAAACTGAAATGGAATACCAAATGCGTAACTGGTATTATTTCAACTGGCTTTGTGGAGATCACATCAATGAGCAACACATTCACAATATTGATGTCATCAACTGGTTCAAAGGTGGACATCCTGTGAAAGCTCAAGGTATGGGCGGCAGAGAAGTTAGAAAAGGCAAAGACTTTGGTGAAATATATGACCACCATTATGTTGAATTTCAATATGCAGATGGTTCTATTTTGAATAGTCAATGTCGCCACATCAAGAACACCTCTGCCAAGGTTGATGAACTTATCATTGGAACAAAGGGCAAAATATATTGTGGAGCGGCAAACATTAGAGACCATAAAGGAAAGGTTATGTATCAGTTTGACCTCAAAGGAGAAAACAATGGTTATCAAACTGAACACGATGAGCTCTTTGAAGCGATTGCAAAAGGTATCTACAAATTTGCCAACGCTGAATACGGAGCCCATAGTACCATGACATCAATCTTAGGAAGGATGGCTACTTATAGTGGACAAGTTGTTGAGTGGGACAAAGCGCTGAATAGTGGATTGAACCTTCAGCCTTCTGCTTATACTTGGGATACACTTCCTCAGTCATTACCTGATGAAAATGGGCTGTATAAAATTGCAGTGCCAGGTGTTACTAAGTTTTACTAGTCATCCTCTTAATTAAATTAAGCTACCAATAAAAAAAAGGCCCTGAGTAAACTCAGGGCCTTTTAAAGTTAATAATGTAAACAAGCAATTCTAGACTATCACTTATCGGTCCTGAACAGATTAACCGGCAATCCTTCGCTGCTGAATAAATTTGGAATGGATGTATTGGTAAATCCAAATCGAACCGCAACTGGATCCTTAACTTCTTTATTCGATACTACAACTGTATTACCCTCAATTTTAGCTTTAGCTGGTAAAAACTTGAGGTCAGAACCGGCAATATAAAACTCAGTTACGTCGCCTCCTTTTGTCACCAATCCGGTTGGTACGTTATCAAAACTAACTCTGATTTTTCCTTTTTCAATCGTGTGTGTTTTATACATGGGATTTTTATAGTTCAATCCCTTTACACCATATTTTTCTGCAAGTGCCAAGTTGGCCAGCCGCTCTGCAACTTTTATTTTTTCTACTGGATGAATATTTTTCACATCATCAACCAAATCACTAATTACCACCATACCTGTATTCAGATATGAGGAAGCCTTGGTTTGTGCTTCCCTTAGCAGTGCTCCATTGATGTGATCATCACCATAACTATATGGAGCTATTTGTACAAAATAAAATGGAAAATCACTCCCCCATGACTTTCTCCAACTTGCAATCATGGAGGTCAATAATTTCTGATAACCATAATGAGTTCCGACATTGCTTTCGCCTTGATACCAAATTGCGCCGGCAATTGTATAGTTAACAATGGGATAAATCATTGCATTGTAAATAAGTCCAGGCTTATTTGGCCACCAAGCCAATTCACCTAGCTTATCTGAAGCAGCTTTTAACTCTTGGTCAGACTCCACTATTTCTTTCGGCGTCCACACCTCTGCGGGTGTTCCACCCCAGTTGCTATTAATGAGCCCAATTGGGGATTTTGTTTTAGCATTCAATTGCTTCCCAAAAAAGTAACCCACTGCACTGAAGTGCAACATATCTTCTGGGTTGCACACTACCCATTTACCACTTAAATCATTTTGAGGTGTTTCCGAAGTAGACTTAGCAACATAAAAAAAACGAATGCTAGTATTCGTAGCATTGGGCGACTCCGATTTGGATTGAGGAAGATTTTGGTCTCCAGACCATTCCATATTACTTTGTCCGCTACAAACCCAAACCTCACCAATCAATACATCTTCAATAAGGACTTCATTGTTCGCCTTAATTTTTATTGAATAAGGGCCACCTGCTTTAGGAGTATTTACTTCAGCAACCCAACGTGCCCCATTATCACCATTAGTTTCATAAGTAGTTGTATCCCAACTTGTAGAAATGACAATTTTTTCAGCAGGAGAGCACCATCCCCAAAGTTTAACTTTTGAATTTTGTTGCAACACCATGTGATTTCCAATGATAGCTGGAAGTCTAACATCTGCAAATACTGAAATAATCGAAAAAACAAACGAGAGTAATAAAATAGATTTTTTCATGTGGAGAGTTTTACTAGTTCAATTTACTCCTTTTCAACAAATGGGGAACACCTATCCGCTAGTATTTTAAGAAAGAATATCTTTTCTTTTGAATACTACTATTGAAGCCCAAAGGAATCCTAAAATATGCAAAATTAATATACCCGCTGAAGTCAGTACTCCAGGTAAATTTTCAATAGACCCAACAATTTGTTCATTATTTTCATTCACCCGTATGTCAAAAAATCCTTTCCACCCTAACATGTGACTCGTGAAGAGATAAGGCTTTATATGATTAAAAATGGGGAGATCTAATGTATTAATAATAGTGAATACTATAATAATACTCATGCTTGTCATGATTGGACCAATAGAATTTTCGGCAAATACACTTAGAAAAAAAGAAAGAGAAGCCACCGTTAGCATCGCAATGATAGCAAAGCCAAAGGCTGCTATATACCTCCACAATACGTCATTGGATAAGATTTGCGTAATCATATCACTTTTCAAAATCAACATATCATCTGCACCAAAAATCAGAACAGATATACCGAGTGACCAAAATGCCATCCAAAGTAACAACACCAGGGTGTATATTCCAGCTGCAGTAAATTTTGCCATGACCAGTGTATTTCGACTGATTGGTTTTGTTAAAATCAACCTCAATGTACCAATACTTGCTTCACCAGAAATCATGTCACCTGCCACTAAGGAAACCAATAAAGGAAGATTTACAAGCAATGTTTGCAGAATGATATAAGCCATTAAGTAGCCATTCAATATTTTACCATGTAAGTCAAATGTATCAGTTAGCGAACGTAGACCAAACTCCAAATATGTTTCTCCATCTGTATAGAAACCCAACTGAATTAAGCCGACTACCAGGGCTACCACACTGAAGGCAATGTAGGTTCTGGGGTTTCTAAAAATCTTATAAAGTTCTATATATGTTATTCTACTATACTGCATGATCAGAAGTTAAGGATAGGAAATATGCTTCAAGCGAATTCACAGATTTTATTCCAATCAATCCTACGCCATGGTCTACTAAATATTTAGATAGATCTTGGATGTTAGTACGGTTGACTTCAACGATGAGTTTATCCATTGAATTTCCATTAAGAGAATTAGCCCATGCCGATGAGCTTAAAATCAATTTAGCTTCTTCATTATTCAATGTTTCAATTTCTAGCTGAATTTTCCCAGGATTTAATAAATCACTTACTCTTCCCTCTACAATCTTCTTTCCCTTATTGATAATCAACATGCTATCTGCTATTTGTTCTACTTCAGACAATAAATGAGATGAAACAACAACTGTTTTTTTCTTCTCCCGACTCAACATTAAAATAAGATTTCGGATATCCGTTATCCCTTGTGGATCAAGTCCATTTGTTGGCTCATCCAAAATAATTAAATCAGGATTATTAACCATAGCAATAGCTATTCCAAGTCGTTGCTTCATTCCTTGTGAATATTTTTTCACTTTATCATGGGCACGGGATTCAAGTCCAACAACAGCCAATTGATTCATGATATCTTCTCTACTCAATGACAAACCACCATACTTGGAGAAGATTTTCATATTGTCGATAGCATTCAAATATTTATATAAATCAGGCTTTTCAACCATCGCACCAGTCCTACTAAGAATATATTCTCTATCAGTTTGTATAGATTTACCAAAAAGTTTAATACTGCCATGTGTTGGCTTGATCAGGGATAAAATCATTCTGATGGTGGTAGACTTTCCAGCACCATTTTGACCAAGAAATCCATATACTTCTCCTGCATTGACAGAAAAAGACAAATTGTGAACAGATGTAAAACTTCCGAATTCTTTAGTGAGTTGATCTACTTGAATATGCAATTTTGTATGATTTAACGTCTGTTCAAAATTCAGTTTAATCTAATGAAGAATACGTTTAATGCAGTACATGTGAAAAAATAAATCCGGATTAAAATAATCCGGACTTACTTAATTTATTTAGACTGCTAGTCTTGATGGAAAACTTATTTATAGTGAGCCATCAATCCTTTTGCTAATTCAGTCATTGTTTTAAGTCCATCTTCAGGTAAATTCCCTTTTTTGAATTCTGCAAGAATTTCAGGATGCTTTGCTTCCATTTCCATGAGGAAATTTTCTTCAAATTCTTTAACGGATCTAACTGGAACATCTTTTAATAAACCTTGTGTTCCAAGATAAATAATAGCAACTTGCTTCTCAACAGATACTGGCTGATATTGACCTTGCTTAAGAATCTCTACGTTACGCGCTCCTTTGTCAATTACCGATTTTGTAGCAGCATCAAGGTCACCACCAAACTTAGAGAATGCCTCAAGCTCGCGGTATAATGCCTGATCAAGTTTTAGCGTTCCAGAAACCTTCTTCATAGACTTAATCTGTGCATTACCACCAACACGACTTACTGAAATACCTACGTTAATGGCCGGTCTGATACCCGCATTGAACAAGTTTGACTCTAGGAATATCTGTCCATCTGTGATGGAAATTACGTTTGTGGGGATGTATGCAGATACGTCACCTGCTTGAGTTTCAATAATTGGTAACGCAGTAAGAGAACCACCTCCTTTTACCAAATGCTTGATGGAATCTGGAAGGTCATTCATTTTTGCAGCTACTTCATCTTTACTAATCACTTTAGCTGCTCTTTCAAGCAAACGGCTATGCAAGTAAAACACGTCACCTGGATATGCTTCACGGCCTGGTGGGCGACGAAGTAGAAGTGACACCTCACGGTATGCAACTGCTTGTTTAGATAAGTCATCATAAACAATTAATGCTGCATTTCCTGTATCACGAAGGAATTCTCCGATTGCTGCACCTGCAAATGGCGCAAAGAATTGAAGTGGGGCAGGATCTGCAGCAGGAGCAGCTACGATAATAGTATATGCCATAGCCCCATTATCTTCCAAGGTTTTCATAACCCCTGCTATGGTAGATGCTTTTTGTCCAATAGCTACATAAATACAGTATACAGGTTTTCCTGCTTTGTAAAATTCTTTTTGGTTGATGATGGTATCAATTGCAATGGCAGTCTTTCCTGTTTGACGGTCACCGATAATTAATTCCCTTTGTCCACGACCAATTGGAATCATGGCATCGATTGCTTTCAAACCAGTTTGTAGTGGTTCTTTTACAGGTTCACGGAAAATAACACCCGGAGCTTTACGCTCTAGAGGCATTTCATAAAGATCACCTGCAATTGGACCTTTGCCATCGATTGGCTCTCCAAGTGTATTGATTACGCGTCCAACTAAGCCCATACCAGCCTTAATTGATGCAATCATTCCCGTCCGTTTTACTTTTGAACCTTCTTTAACACCTGCGCCAGACCCCATCAATACAACACCAACATTATCTTCTTCAAGGTTAAGTGCAATAGCTTTTACTCCGGTTTCAAACTCGACAAGTTCTCCTGATTTTACTTTATTTAATCCATAGATACGGGCGATCCCATCACCAACTTGCAATACAGTACCAACTTCCTCTAACTCAGCAGAGGTATTGAAATTGCTTAACTGCTGACGTAAAATGGCTGATATTTCATCCGGCTTAATGTCTATCATAAATGCGTATTTAAATTGTATTCGATTTTTTGTGATTAAATGATTTGTTTGATGTACATGTTTTTAACAAACTGCTTTTTAATGTGCTGCAAGTCGTGTTGTATACTAGCATCAAAAAGTTTATCCTCTACTTGTACAACCAAACCACCAAGAATTGAAGCATCAACGTGCTCCTTTAATTCAATTTTTTTATTTTTCAACATAACATTTTCTTGCAAAATCTTAATCAATTCAGATTTCATTTCTGCCGACATTGAAACTGCAGTAGTGAGTTCAACGATTTGAATTCCTTTATGATTACGATACATTTCTAAAAAAGCATCAAGGATTTCTTTAATGGCAACCGATCTACCTTTTGAAAAGATGAGCTTAAAAAAAGAAGCCGTTAGCGGTTGAATATGATTAGCAAATACAGCATCAAACACACTGTTTTTCTTATCTCCTGTGATGACAGGTGAAACTAAAAAGATGTTAAGTTCGGAATGATTTACATTATTAATGGTGTCCAAATCATTCTTCACCTCTTCTACTTTCCCTGTTTCTAGGGCTAGGTCAAAGAGTGCCTTTGCGTAACGTTGTGCAACTTTTGTTTGACGCATGTTGATTATTTTCCAAACTGATGAAGTTCACCAGCCATCTGCTGAATATATCTTTCTTGTTCTGCTTTATTATCAAGCTGCTTGCGAATAACCTTTTCGGAAATTTCAATAACCATATTTCCTATCTGATTTTTAACATCAGTTAAGGCCGCCATTTTTTTAGTCTCAATAGCAGCATAGGCATCAGCTATTACTTTAGCGGCTTCCGCTTTAGCTTGCTCTTTCGCATCGCTGATCAATTTATCTTTGGTCTCTTTAGCTTCTTTTAGCATTTTGGTTCTCTCCTCTCTAGCCTGAACCATTAACGCTTCATTCTCACTTTTCAATTGAACCATTTCAGCTTTTACCTTTTGAGCAGTTTCCAATGAGTCAGCAATCCCTTTTTCACGATCGTTTAGAGATTGAATGATAATTTTCCATGCAAATTTCTTCAAAATGAAGAAAACCAATAAGAACGCTACTAGCGTCCAAATCAATAAGCCAATACCGGGTAATAACAAATCCATAGTCAGTATTTTGAATCAAATTTTTCAAAGAACTGCATCCTCCGCCCTGTGCATTGGATGCAGTTTAATTTTCGATAACGCTGCATTGCTGCATCATAATCGCGTGCACTGTACTGATTATTTCAATACAGCCAACAAACCTGCAATAACCGCGAAAAGGGCAACACCCTCAACGAAAGCTGCTGTCAGGATCATGTTTGCACGAATGTCGTTAGATGCTTCGGGTTGACGAGCAATAGCTTCTACCGCACCCTTACCGATTTGACCAATACCGATACCGGCACCGATCGCTGCAAGACCAGCACCAATTGCTCCACCCATGTGAGAGAAACCAGTCTGAACTTCGAGCATGATTGTCATTAGACTCATGATACTTGTTTTAAAAATGAACAAAAAATTTATCAATGGTGATCATCATGGCCACCTTCAAATGCCTGCCCTATGAAAACGGCAGTCAAGTTTGTGAAGATAAATGCCTGAATGAATGCTACCAATATTTCAATTAAATAAATGAATACAGCAAACAAAACAGATAAAGGAGAAAATCCCCAACCTGCAATTGTACTCATTGATCCAAATATGAAAATCAATGTTATAAAACTCAATATTATAATATGACCAGCAACCATGTTTGCAAAAAGACGCACTATCAATGCAAATGGTTTTGTGAATACACCCAACAATTCAACGGGCAGCATAATAAGTAATCTTACTACCATCGGCACCCCAGGATACCAAAATATATGTGCCCAAAAATGTTTGTTTGTGCTAAATATGATAACAAAAAATGAAATCACACCCAGTACAACGGTAAAAGCAATATTTCCTGTAACATTTGCAGAACCTGGAAGAAGACCGAAAATATTATTTATCAAAATGAAAAAGAATACTGTCAATAAGTAAGGTAAATACTTTTGGTACTTCCCAGCCAAATTTGGCTTAGCCACTTCATCTCGAACAAAAGTAATAACAGGTTCTATCGCGTTCTGCCATCCTTTAGGAGCTGAACTTACACCATCCCCTCGCTTGTACTTGTTTGCTATTTTAATCATTAAAACAACCAGTATAATGAGTGCAATAAACATCTGCACCACATTTTTAGTAATCGATAAATCATACACGGTAACACCAGTATCAACAGAGTGTATTTTGCCTTCACTCAATACATAACCATCATGTTCCTTATGTCCATGATGAAATGCAGATGAAGAAAAAACAGATAGCCCTTTTTGAGGTGAGTATAAAATTACAGGAAGTGGAATTGTAGCATGGAATTCGGTCGTATCAGTCGTCTTAAGCGTAAAAAAATGGAATTCATGTGAGTCTTGTATGTGCTCCATGATGATTTTAGCTGGGTCCAACTTTTCTGAGCCTGCTTCTTCGTTTGCCAATGCACTAGAAGTTAAAGCAAGCAAAAAAAGACTTAAACCAAATGCCCGTAATGATTTTAGCCCCTCAATTCGCATAAATTTCTCCAAATTTTTCGCAAAGATAGGGATGCCTAGAGTAAAAACCTCGCAATCCTAAAAAAACTCATTTTTAGCCCTTTTGATCCTGTAAAATTTGAAGAGTAGCATAGGCTCCTTCGGATTTAATAAGTTCCTCGTGTGTGCCGGATTCCACTATTGTACCTTTGTCGATAAGGATGATTTGAGAAGCTTTCCTGATCGTAGACAGCCTATGTGCTATTATTAAAGAGGTTCGACCGGCCGTCAATACCTCGATGGCATGTTGAATCATTTTTTCTGTATGACTGTCAACCGAAGAAGTAGCTTCATCCAATACCAAAATCGCAGGCTTAAACAACAGTGCACGCATAAAAGACAATAATTGACGTTGTCCCATGGATAAGGTTCCCCCTCTTTCCATAACATTATAATGGTATCCTTCTGGCAATTGTTCAATAAAGTCATGAATTCCAATCAGTTTTGCAGCCTCCTTTACCTCATCCAATGTAATAGCTGGATCACGTAGGGTGACATTTTCATATACCGACCCGGAAAAAAGATAAACATCCTGTAATACAACGCCAATTTGACGTCTCAACGTGCTGAGGTGAAAGTCCTCAATATGCGTATCATCAATAAATATGTCGCCTTTGCTATGCTGATACAATCGATTAATTAAGCTGATGATGGTAGACTTACCACTACCCGTATGTCCTACTATAGCGAGGGTTTCACCTGGTTGAACACAAAAAGAGATATCATTCAATACCGGATTACCTTCTATGTAGCTGAATCCGACATGTTTAAACTCTATTTTACCCTTAATCTTACGATCTACCGACCTTGCATTTTCAACAATAAAATCTTGGTTCGCTAAAACCATCAATACCCTCTCCCCAGCAACCATTCCCATCTGAAGCACATTAAACTTATCAGCAATCATTCTTAAAGGTCGAAATAATAAATTCAATAAAAGTATAAATGAAACAATATTACCTGTAACATTTGCCGCTTCAAGTGGAGTTAATTGATATGCATTCCGGGCAGCAAACCAAACCAGCAAACCCATAGAAAAAGCAAGTATAATCTCAACAACAGGAAAAAAAACAGAATAAGCAAAAATGGCGCTAATATTTGCATCACGGTGATGCCGATTTATCTTTTCAAATTGATTTTGCTCCTTTTTTTCAGCATTAAATGCCTGGATTACTTGTATCCCTGATATATGCTCCTGTACAAAGGCATTCAACGATGCAATGGCATTACGAACACTTACAAACGATTTATTTACACTCTCTTTAAAAAAATAAGTAGCTATTAACAAAAAGGGGAATGGGATTATACACACTATGGTCAATTGCCAATTGGTATAAAACATAGCAGTCAAAATTGCCAGTATTGAAAGCATGTCTGCTACAATAGGAATAAAGCCTTCAGAGAAGATATCATTAATAGCTTCTATATCATTAATAGTTCTTGTAGTCAACGTACCAATTGGTGTCTTATCAAACTGCCGCAAATTCAAGGATAGAATTTTTTCATACACACTCAATCGCATGTCTTTTACAACACGATGCCCTAACCAAGAAGTTATATAGGTGAAGAAAAAACGAAGTATGCTTTCAACTAGCAATACTACAATTTGAATTAAGGTAATAGCCCATAAAAAATGCATAATGAGCACTCCACTTGAATGTTGATCAACGCTAACACGATGCAATGTTTTATTGATTAATAGTGGCCTAAGCGGGGCTAATAATGCAAGTACTATTGCTAGTAAAACTGACAAATAAAATCTTCCAGCATATGGCTTTGCAAATGAATAAATTCTTCGCAATAATGTTAGATCAAATAGTTTTTTTTTCTGGCTTGCCTTTACATTGTTCATACCAACATTATTTCCATTTAGTGCATATTAGTTGAATATGCCTTAATGAATAAAGCACCTAAGTTTTTATGTGGAGGGATGTAATTGTCAAAACGCTCTTTGCCAAGTCCAGAAGAAAATTGCTTTTCAAGCTGACTCCACATGGCCACCCAATCAACTCGTTCACCCTTTCTCAACGATTCATTAATCAACTTCAAAATTGGCTCGTTAACTAGCTTTGTGCCAACCTCTTTCGATGATACAATATGAGCTTGAGGACAAACTTCTAGAATAGAATTCAAGTTTTGAAAGCCTCCACAAGATCCTAATATAATGATTTTAGCTGTTGAGGGCATCTGACTAATGGTTGACTTCAAATGGTAACTATGTCCTCGGTGAATAACTACAGTTGGGTGAAGCTTCATCTCAGCAAGGTAGGAAGATAAGGCAGCCTGTGCTTTAGCATCAGGATCATCCTCTTTTGAGTTATCAAGAGGAAGATTAGCGAAAATCCAAACAGACTTTCCTGATAAAGACTTGATTTCAACCCATTGATCCTTCTCAGTTATTTTCCATTCATTTTTGCCATTAAACATTCCAAGGAAATTATTGAATGACTCTTTCCCATCTTTATCTCCATAGAAAAACACTTGCTGAACAACTCTCCCAACAGAGTCAGAGAGGTCTTCATAATTCATTCTATAAACTGGTGGAATATGATACCGCTCTGAAAGCAGTCCTGTCTTATCATGCTCAGACTTAGTTAATAAATCCAATATATCATAGATTAAAAGTCCTCTCTTATTATTGTTTTTTGCTTGCGATTTAAGATTTCGTTCAATCTCAGTAATCACCAACTGTTTAGTCATCGGATCAAGTATACTACTATAAGAGTTAGCAACATCTACAGCATCTTCAAGATCAAATGTTTTTTCAAGCCCTCTTACAAAAGATTTCATCAATAGGTTGGCGGATAAGTCGGGCATGGTTGATAAAAATTCACTCAACTTATTATAACTAGCTGCCATTTTAATAAATTTTCTAAACCGATCAAATCGAACCTGAAGTAATAATGTATCCCCTGCCTCATGACGTATTCTTTCCATCATCCTATTGTATACTCCTGTATAACTTGAGGTATATAGGATGTCCTCTCCAGTGACGATGATATAATAAAGCTGCTCAGCTGTTAAAGGCTGAAGTACGCGAAATCGAGTAGCATCCACATCATCATGCAATGCATTAATTTCATTAATATAAAGTTCCTCAGCTTTTTTAGCTATCATTTCTATTACTTCATGGTACAATACTGGCGTATCCTTTCTACGCAATGCATCCATGTATTCTATTTCAGTTTTAACCAATAACTGGTAATATTTTAGTCCATCATCAGCGATTGAGCTAATTTTTTCATATTCTATATTTCCCTTAAGTATGGAATGCATAAAAGGAAATATCAATCGTCCTGATCTATCATCTGAAAGTCGAACCAACAATTGAACCACCGAATCATCGATTTGTCTCATTTTAATACCCAACGATGAATTTCGTGCAGCCGCGTAATTGTAGAACTGTTGAGGGTTCCTTCTCGAAACAGATATGATTAGACTATCCGCATAAGGTTGCCCCAAATATGGATCAATGGTAAACAAGATTTTTTCAGGAAATTTTGTAGCATATTGTTTGTAAGTAAAGTCTTTCACTTCAGTCAACCCTTGTGAATCAAAAAAAATGGTATTAGTGCCAAAAAGGATTTCATTAACCTCATATGGATAATTTATGGCAATAGACAATATAGACCCGGATAATTGATCGTACAGCATAGCTTCCTTGAAGGCATCATATAATAAAATACCATAACTCAAATCAATCGAAGCGCTGTTGATGGCTGCCCTATACTTCTCAAGCCACACTCTTATACCTGTTAAATATTTAACCTTGCTTCGATGGTCTAATCCATCATCCTTTTCTATTGCCGCTTGGAGGTCATCGACCTGCCTAAAATAAATATCAGTAAGGAGTAGTCCCAATTCAGCATCTAGTTTCAACGTCAGAAATTTATTGTGAAATGGAGATGGGCCACACAACAGTTCCTGCTGAATATCAATATCCTCATGTAATTTCACTCGTTTAATATCTATCGATACCCGGCCTGTATCCTGAGCAGCATGAACTGAGGATAGTAAAAAGAGTAAAAAAATGATGGTAAATAGAGTAAAACGCATAATCTTGCTAAGGCAAAATTAGGATTAAATAAATAATCAAATAGACAAACGCTAGTTTTGAGTTATTCGTACTTTATCGTACTTAACAATTTAATAATCAAGAAAGTATAGCATATTCAATAAGCTAGATTAATTTTACTTTAATAAATTGTATCCATGGGATCTGACAGTAAACGAATTTTGATTGCAGATGATGAACAGGATATCCTGGAGATCATGACCTATAATCTCCAACTTCATGGCTATGAAGTGTCTTGTGCAAAAGATGGAGATGAAGCAATTCAGAAGGCTAAAGACTTCAAACCAGAACTGATTATCCTGGATATCATGATGCCAAAAAAAAATGGCATTGAAGTATGTAAAATACTTAGATCTCAGACAATCTTCAATGATACTATCATCATATTTCTTACCGCTCTAAATGATGAGCTGTCGCACGTTAAAGGACTAGAATTTGGCGCGGATGATTACATCAGCAAACCTATTTCTCCTAAAATTCTTGTTTCAAAAGTCAATTCCCTATTCAGAAGACTAATAAAATCTGATACAAGTAAAGTCATTGAAATCGGGGATATAAAGATAGATCCAGACCAATACTTGGTTTACTATAAAGAAGAACCAATAAGTTTGGCAAAAAAAGAATTTGAGTTGATCTCATACCTTGCTTCCAAACCTGGCCGGGTATTTCTTAGAAATGAAATTCTCAATCAAATTTGGGGCAGCGAAGTGATCGTCGGCGATCGCACGATTGACGTACATGTGAGAAAAATAAGACAAAAGCTAGGTATTGACTGTATCACAACTGTAAAAGGTGTTGGGTACAAATTTGAACTTTAATTCATCTGACCTTTTTTCGAGCAAAAGCATTTTGTACATTGCACTATGTTCGAAAATAAAAATTACACCCCAGTTCAGCTTGCCTTGCTGAATGCCCTTGTTATCACTTCTTGTGGATTTTTAACTACTTTACTGTTTTCAAAAGACATTACGCTTGCTATCGTTTTATCCATAATCTTATTTGGAGTAAGTTTTTTACTAACACGCTTTCTAGTCAACAAATTTCTAAACAGAAAGATCAAATTAATTTATAAGTTCATTCATCAAACCAAAGCATCAAAAAGAGAAGAGTTTTTCAAAAAAACAATACTTCCTCAACAAAGTCTTGAAGAAGTTGGCGAAGAAGTATTGCTCTGGGCAGACCAACGAAAAGCAGAGATGGAAATGCTTGAAAAAAATGAAATATTCCGAAAGGAATTTTTACAAAACCTTTCTCATGAATTCAAAACCCCTGCATTTGCTATTCAGGGTTATCTTGAAACATTAATTGCTGGAGCAATTGATGTTCCTGAAGTAAGCAAAAAATTTCTTGGAAAGGCGTTTCAAAATACAGAGCGACTCATCCACTTAATATCAGATTTGGACGAAATCACGAAATTAGAAAGTGGTAAGCAGGAGTTATTCATTCAACGGTTTATTGTGCAAGATTTAATAAATGAAGTGTTTGATTCGCTTAGCTTTAAAGCTGAAGCAAAAAAGATAAAATGCTTCATTAAGAAAGGGTGCGAGCAACCTTTAACCGTGGAAGCAGATAAAGAAAAAATCAGACAAGTCCTTACCAATCTAGTTGACAATGCCATCAAATATGGTAATCCTGAGGGAAAAGTAGAAGCAAGTATTTACCAAACAGATGATAGAAATTCACTCATTGAAATAAGTGATGATGGAATTGGAATAGAAGAAGAACATCTCTCAAGAATCTTTGAGCGATTTTATAGAACTGACTATGGAAGGAGCAGAAACATTGGAGGCACCGGACTCGGCCTAGCCATATGCAAACATATCATAGAAGCCCATGGCCAAATAATTCATGTAAGAAGTAAACCAACTGTAGGCACCACTTTCGGATTTACCTTAAAGACTAAATTAGACAATTAACTTGTTTCATTCATTTCATACATCATTTGGAGTATTTTCATTTTAGTGCTAACTTTTGCATAGAACTCTTCAAATCACATGGTTTGTAAACAATACATATTTATTATCTGCTTATTATGCAGCCAGCTTATTGAAGCCAGATCAAAAAGAACTTTAGCAGACGACTCAATTCATATTGAGTTTTTAGGAAAGGGATATTCACTTCCACCTACAGGACAATTAGAACAATTTACTGGTGATATCAATCATGCTGAAATTACTAAATATGCAAATACAATACCTTCAAAAGAATTAGACAACTTATGTCAATCCCTTCTAGGAATTCAAAAAAAGGAGAGCCTAGACGATTGGTTATACTATCAATTGGTTCGCAGAACAGCACAAGAATGTATTCACAAAAAGGAGGACTATATTGGATATACCATATTGAAATGGTATATCTTAAATCATACCGGATATGAACCGCTATTAAGTGTTTCTGAAAATAAATTACTGCTTTATATAAAGAGTGATGACATCATATATAATCAACCTTTAAAAAAAATAGAGAACAAACAATATGTATGCCTAAACTATCATGATTACGGATTCAACGTTGATTTTAATTATGAAAAATTCAGCAATATAACAGACCTGCTTAAAGAAGGTACCCCTTTCACGTTCTTAGTAAAAACACTCCCAGATTTTGCTGAATCAACCTATGAAACAAAAGAGTTAAAGTTTCAGTATAAAAAAAAGGCAGACCAAGTAAACATAAAATTAAATACAAATCTGAGTAGCTACTTTACCAATTACCCTGTAACAGAATATAAGAACCAATTTAACATCCCATTATCTAAAGAAACATACCAATCGCTTATCCCTGCATTAAAAGAAAAGCTAGTCAATTTTGATAAAAAGAAGGGGGTGGAATACATCATGTATTTTACTAGACATGCTTTTAAATTTGAAAGCGACACTGAAATATTTGGAAGAGAAAAGAGGCTTTCCCCCGAAGAAACTCTCTTGTATGATAAAAGTGACTGTGAAGACAGATCAGCACTTTTCTTTCTATTAGTAAAAGAAATATATGACCTTCCAATGATTGTTTTATCCTCACCACAACATGTTACGGTGGCTGTAAAACTTGATAAGCCATCCAAACACTCTATTCTATACGAAGGCAAACAATACACTATATGCGAACCAACGCCACAACGCAGGGAATTGAAAGTAGGCGAAGAAATATCAACTATCCGAAAGCAACATTTTACAGTTGAATTCGCTTATGATCCTGCAAAAAAATAAATAACTTATTTTACAAAGTATAGCAAAAAAAGAGACCGCCCCAAGAATGGGGCGGTCGTTGAACTACTCTCTGATTTAAGTAAAAATCATTGATTTAAATTATTTGAATTGTATTACTAAAATGTTATCTCAACATGATGAATTAGTATACATTAAATCATCTACATTAGAATCCCCATCTAGTCCATCCAGTTGTCCAATCTGTAGTTCCGATAGCACCCACGAACGATACTTTCTCAAAAAATGCATCCGTAAGTTTTGCCGGAGCAAAATCAGCGCCTGATAATAAAATGGATCCTCCTCCAGGATTTAGATTCGGAGAAAGATTATTAAATGGATCAGTTAAACCTAAAGTCGATGGATCAGATACCTCAATTGTTCCCGTAGCAGCATAGGTGCTTTTGATTGTAGATAGGTCATATACAGCAAAATTTGGAATAGTATATTTAGCATCAACGCTATAAAAATCTGCAGAAGCAAATGAAGGCGTTTGGTCATGAATATAACAATGTTGCAATAGACTAGAACCATTTAAGAAATACGAAATGGTAGAATCTTCCTGAACACGAAATGCTTCTTTTTTAGACCCAAGAATAACAGAATTAGCCAAGATAAATTGAGAACCTCTTCTCCAACGCATACCATATCCATAATCAGCTGACATGCCAGCTGCATTATTTGGACCAATAGCTGTAAAATTTGACATTATTGGTGAAGTAATAGGGGTTCTTGAATAGGCTAATCCATTTTTTGGATTCACATTATCAACTTCAAAATTATTAGAAATATCCCCTGTTGTTCCTTTTGGATCAGTGAATGTTGGATCTTTTATTGAAATAGCAAATTGAATTTTACCGTTGTATCCATCATCAAAATCAAAATCATCGTCTGCACTATTATATGCAACAAGATGTTTACAATTTACTGCTCCACCAAACATCTCATATGCATCGTCATATCCCCTAGCTACTTGAATATAATCAACCTCTGTGCCACTGCCGACTCCATATAAAGAAAGACCATTTACTTCATCTCCGGGATTAACCGCTTTACCTGCATATTCTATACGTACATACCTAAGGATTCCAGAATTATCGGCATCATTATTACCACCAAATGATTGGTAGTTTACATCAAGCCCGCCTTCTATAACTTTGTGGTTGCCGTTAACTTTTGCATTTCCAGCAATGACTAATCCACCTAAATCACCTGGCCTAGGAGATGCGTCATTTGAAGTGAATACAATCGGATTTGCAGCGGTACCTTCTGCCATTATTTTTGAACCTGGAGTGATAACTAGTACGCCAGCTGAATCTTTATCAGAAACTATTTTTGTACCCGCTTCAATTGTTAATACAGAGTTGGTAGTAACATATACATAGCCACGTAATCTATATACAAAATCTTTTTTCCATGTTGTACTGGCATTTATTATACCCCTAACATCAAACTGAGTTCCAGCTCCGAAAAATGTAAACCCTGCTAACTTTGCAGTGCCCCCAGGGGTTGTTACAGTAACGTCGCCAGAAGCTCCATTACCAAGAGTTGCAGTAATTGAAGTTGAATTAACCACCGTATACGAAGATGCTGCTGTTCCACCAAACTTCACTGAAGTGACATTAGCGAAATTAGCACCCATAATAGTAATAACATCACCACTAGCTCCAGATGTAGCAGAAATACTAGTTATGGTAGGTACTGGCACAACTTCAGGTGGAGTAACCTCTTCCGTTTTTTTACAAGCAAATGCACTTAATAGTAACATTGCAATACTTAGACCCCTTAAATTTTTCATTTGACGTTTTTTTGGTTGTTTTTTATATTGATTTATAAATTGACTTTAACTCCAACATTTACGCCAGTCCCAAACTTCTGCGAATTGATAAACTTGTCCTTTGATGAATCGAAATAATTATTTGATGGTTGTGCATCAAACTTGTAAAACCAACGATACGGTTGAGCCAGCAAATCAACAACCGCAAATTTTAATTCTGCCTTACCTTTAAATATCTTTTGTGTCAACTGAAAATCGATAAGATCCCTAGACATTTCATATATATTGAGGGCTCCACCTTCTACTGCACGATACTTTAATCTAGGACCAACTCTATTATAAAGTATACTTAAAGAAAGATTTTTTGCAGTATTATAACTCAAACTAGAATTAATTATATATGGCGATTGCCCTTGAAGTGGTGTATTCACCTGATTTCCATTAAAGGTTACCGAGCCCATCATATATGACAGGTTTGTATAGAATGAAATGTTTTTGAAAAAATTTCCTCCTATAAAATCCAGTTTCTTTCTTAACTCAAATTCAGCTCCGTAGGTTGTTGCCCTTTCTGCATTTTGAAAAGACAAGACATCATTCCCTGCATTAATTTGCTCAATTGGATTTTTGAATGCCTTATAAAACAAACTGAACGACATTATTTCACCAGATGACGGGAAACGTTCAATACGTATATCAGCATTGTTCACAATAGCCCTTTTTAAACCAGGATTACCTCGAACCACAACAAAATTATCGTAGTCAAATACACTATAACTAGCCAACTCACGGAATTCAGGTCTATTCACTGATTTAGAAACGGCAAACCTTAAGTTAGTAGCCTTTCCAATTGAATAGGTAAGCAATGTTGAAGGAAGTACATCTAAGTTATCGTTGTTAACCGTAGCCTGATTCTTCGCAGTCAATAGCTGCTTATATTTTTCAGCCCTAACGCCAGTTGT
>CANKGM010000009.1 GCA_947481355.1 Chitinophagaceae bacterium | reverse complement strand
TAACGAAAATAATCGCACTTACATGGGAGGTAGATATGATATATGACGATGATTTAAAACTATTTGGAAAAGACAATAATTCGCCTGCTCTTCAATTCAAATCATTAGTAGGAATAGGAATACAAATAAATAAGACAAAATAGCCATGGATTAGGCAATCTCCATCCAAGTATGATCTGATAGCAGTTTTACCGATGCACAACAATTTTTATAAGGAGAATTTGATCCCCATTCATTAGGACCAACTAGTGAAAGAATATAAGAGTTGTCTTTCTTTTCATATAGATAATAATGTTGTCCAATTACTGGAACAAAATTCAATTTTGCAGAATAAATTAATATAGAAAGTTCTTTTCTTTTATGTATTTCTTGTGCTTGTTTTGCTAATAACTCTACTTGCTCACGGATTTGAGCTAATTGAATATTCGTTTGCTCCTCCATTGCAGACAGTACTTTATGTCTAATTACACCTTCCTCTGTAGGGCGTATTATTGCCCCGGAAGTAGATGAAGAGTAAGGTAGCACACTCAATTGTTTATGATAGAAAATTTCATTTTGATAAATTGAGCCATCATTTCTCTTTCCTTCTTCAATGAGTTTCAAATACCCATTTGGCATAATCTGATGGGTAATTTTTAAATTGATATTGTCATTAATATAAAAGTATACCACAAAGCAATGACTATCAATAAACGTTAAACATGCTTTTTCTGCAATATGCTGGTCGTAAAATGGGTGAATTTCTTCATCTGCGATGATTTCATATGTAGAAGAAAAGGCATTATTTTCAATACTCACCCAGTTCATCTCAATCGACATCAACTTTTTTTCAGGAGTAGAATTTATTTTATAGGTTCCTGATTTTGGCCTCACACCATCATTATAAGTGCACATTTCTGGGAAAAGTTGCCAGGAGAAAAGAAAGTTATATGCCTTAGTCATAGTATCTAAACAATAAATTCTGTTCTTAGTTCTTAAATTCGACTTTTTTACATTCTATTCCCTCAATTTATTTAATTTTACATGTATGACAATAGAACAGATCAAACTTATGAGAGACCGTCTTTCCGTCTTGAGGAGGTTTCTTTGACGTCGCTAACCGCGAACATAAAATAACAGAAGACAAACAAAAGTCATTGTCTCCAGGTTTTTGGGATGATAATGCCCGTGCTACTGAAATATTAAAAACAATCAAGCTAAATGAATATTGGCTAAACCTGTATTTAAACACAGAATCTGCTGTGGAAGATTTTTCAATTTTGTTTGATTACTGGAAAGATGCTGAATGCACGGAAGATGAAGCAAAAATCGCATTCGACAAAGCCATCTTGATGTTGGATGAAACGGAATTTAAGTCTACGTTGAATCAACCAGAAGATGAATTACCAGCAGTCTTGCAAGTAAACAGTGGAGCTGGTGGTACGGAGAGTCAGGATTGGGCTGAGATGCTTGTCCGGATGTATCGTATGTATGGAGAAAAGCAAGGATGGACAGTGACTGAATTGGATTGGCAATCAGGAGATGGAGCAGGAATTAAAAGTGCTGTACTGCAATTTGAAGGCCCATTCGCATATGGATTTTTAAAAGCAGAAAATGGTGTTCATCGGCTAGTCAGAATTTCTCCATTTGATAGTAATGCTAGACGACATACTTCATTTGCATCAGTCTATGTATATCCATTAGTTGACGATTCAATAGATATAGAAGTTAGTCCTGCAGATATTGAATGGGAATTCTATAGATCAGGTGGAAAAGGTGGTCAGAATGTAAATAAAGTAGAAACAGCTGTAAGGGTTAAACATATTCCAAGTGGTATTATAGTTGAATGTCAACAAGCGCGAACTCAAGGTGAAAATAGGGAGAAGGCTCTAAAAATGTTAAAGAGTAAATTGTATGAGGAAGAGCTAAGGAGAAGAGAAGAACTGAAAAATGCCAACAATGCATCAAAGAAAAAGATTGAGTGGGGAAGTCAAATTAGAAGTTACGTTTTCCATCCTTATAAAATGATTAAAGATCATCGAACTGATTTTGAAGTTGGGAACGTACAACCTGTGATGGATGGTGAACTCGACGGATTTATCAAGGCATATTTAATGAAAGAGAAAGATAATATATCATAAAAAAAATAATTATGAGTAACGGAAATTACTATTTACCCTTGCCTCAGAATGAACCAATTCTTTCCTATGTTCTGAATTCTCCTGAAAGAGCACGTATAAAAGAAGTTCTCCAAGAACTAAAATCAACTGTAGTAGATATACCGATGTATATTGGCTCAAGAGAAGTTAGGACTAAGTCTTTAGTAGCCATTAGACCACCACATGAAAAGAAACATATACTTGGTTATTTTCACAAAGGTGAATCCAAGCATGTGACAATGGCCATTCAAGCAGCGCTTGCTGCAAAGCCAAGTTGGGAATCTATGCCTTGGGAAAGTAGGGCTGCCATTTTTTTAAAAGCGGCAGATTTAATTGCTACAAAATATCGCCCTTACATGAATGGGGCTACCATGTTGGGACAAAGCAAAACAGTTTTTCAGGCAGAAATTGATAGTGCTTGTGAGTTAATCGATTTTCTTAGATTCAATGTACATTTTTTATCTGAAATTTATAAGCAACAACCCATAAGTGCCAATGGAATACATAATAGATTAGAATATAGACCACTTGAAGGATTTGTCTTGGCCATTACGCCTTTTAATTTTACAGCAATTGGAGGTAACCTACCTGCTTCTGCTGCACTATGCGGTAACACTGTAGTATGGAAGCCCGCAAATACTCAGGTGTATTCAGCCCAAATGTTTATGAAAGTAATGAAAGAAGCCGGACTTCCTGATGGTGTTATCAATCTTATTTACGTTGATGGACCAACATTAGGGCAAGTTTGTTTTTCACATAAAGATTTTGGAGGTGTTCACTTCACCGGTTCAACTGGTGTATTTAATTCCATGTGGAAATCAATTGGTGAAAATATTTCGAAGTATAAATCTTATCCTAGAATTGTAGGGGAGACTGGTGGTAAAGATTTTGTAATGGTTCATCGCACTGCTGATCCCGATGTTGTTGCAACGGCTTTACTGAGGGGTGCATTTGAGTTTCAAGGTCAAAAATGTTCTGCAGCGTCTAGAGCATATATTCCATCTAATTTAGCTGCTTCCATTCGGAAAAAAATGATTGCAGGAGTTAAGAGTTTTAAGATGGGATCAGTTGAAGACTTTGAAAATTTTATCACTGCTGTTATTGATGAGAAATCATTTAATAATATCAAGTCATATATTGACAAAGCCAAACGATCTTCTAAAGCGACCATTTTGGTGGGGGGAAATTGTGATAAAACCAAAGGCTATTTTGTTGAGCCAACTGTAATCGAGACTTCAGATCCAAAATTCACTACAATGTGTGAAGAGATTTTTGGTCCTGTACTAACCATATATGTTTATCCAGAGAAAAAATTTGAGGAAACATTGACTTTACTTGATAGCACTTCTCCCTATGCATTAACTGGGTCGATTATTTCGAACGATCGCTCGTCAATTGATTTAGCAACTGAGAAATTGCGTAATGCTGCGGGAAATTTTTACATCAATGATAAACCAACTGGCGCGGTGGTAGGTCAACAACCCTTTGGTGGCGCCAGGGCTTCTGGTACAAATGACAAGGCTGGCTCAATTATTAATCTATACAGGTGGTTAAGTGCACGAACAATAAAAGAAACTTTTACACCTCCAACTGACTATCGATATCCGTTTATGCAGGCTGATTGATTGGTCATTAGAAAAAATGATACATTTGTAAACCAAGGTATACTATGACAGGACTGAATACTATAATGGAAGAAGAACAACTCAAGCTAACTTTAAAAAGATTAGCCCATGAAATTATTGAAAACCATTATCCCTTTTCAAATACCTGTATAATTGGAATTCAACCAAGAGGAATAGCTATCAGTGATTTTATAACACAATATATTCAAGAAGTTCATCCAGAAATTAAATTACAGTATGGTAAGTTGGATATAACTTTTTATAGAGATGATTTCAGAACTCAAATTCATGTTCCCAACATTACAGACCTTGCATTTTCGATAGAAAATAAAAAGGTTATTCTCATTGATGATGTACTATATACTGGTAGAACAATACGTGCCGCAATGGATGCCTTATTGGATCATGGACGTGCAAAAAAAGTAGAGCTTTGTATCCTGGTTGATCGAAAGTTCAGCCGCGAACTACCCATTCAACCTGATTATTTTGGTAAGTCAATTGATTCAATTGTGACGCAAAAAGTAAAAGTAATTTGGGAAAAGGAGAAAAAAGTTGTTCTTTATGATAGTATTTAATGACCGCTCATATAAAATTTATTCTTGTTTTATAGATCAATCATATAACTTTACATCTTAATGCACCTCAGTTCAAAACATCTGCTAGGCATTAGAGAACTCCTTAAGGGAGATATTCAACTCATTTTAGATACTGCCACTCAATTTAAAGATGTATTACAAAGACCAATTAAAAAAGTTCCTTCACTTCGTGACATTACGATAGTAAATTTATTTTACGAGAATTCAACCAGAACAAGAATATCATTTGAGCTGGCTGAAAAAAGATTAAGTGCAGATACCATCAATTTTGCCGCTAGCAGCTCTTCAGTATCAAAAGGAGAAACCTTACTGGATACTGTCAATAACATTCTTTCTATGAAAGTGGATATGGTTGTTATGCGCCATAGCGCCACAGGGGCTCCACATTTTTTAGCAAAACATATTCCTGCGGCCATTGTAAATGCAGGTGATGGTATTAATGAACATCCTACTCAAGCTTTACTAGATGCTCTATCCATCAGAGAAAAACTTGGAACGTTAGAAGGAAAAAAAGTGGCTATTATTGGAGATATTATGCATTCTCGAGTTGCTATGAGTAACATCTATTTGTTGAAAAAAATGGGTGCTGAAGTAACACTTGCTGGCCCACCTACACTTATTCCAAAATACATTAGAGAATCCTTTGATGTAAACGTTACGTATAACGTCGAAGAAGCCCTTCAATGGTGTGATGTTGCTAATGTTTTGCGTATTCAACTCGAACGTCAGAATCAAGTTTTATTTTCATCGCTAAGAGAATATAATCAAGCTTATGGAATAACACGAAAACTGCTAGATCGTATCCAAAAAGATATATTAATCATGCACCCAGGACCTATAAATAGGGGAGTAGAACTTGACAGTGATGTAGCAGACTGTGGACAGTCACTCATTCTTAATCAAGTTGAGAATGGTGTTGCAGTTCGAATGGCGGTCTTATATCTTTTGTCCGGTAGAAAAGAACTCAGCGTATAAAATAAATTCATGCAACAAATCTGTCTTTTCCCTGGAACATTTGATCCAATCACATTAGGGCATGTTGATGTTATCAAACGTGCATTGCCTTTGTTTGATCAAATTGTTGTTGCTATAGGATCAAATTCTGTTAAAGCCCCAATGTATACAACTTCACAGCGACAAGAATGGATTGAGGAAATTTTTAAAGATGAAAAAAAAATAATAGCTGCTGTATATGATGGACTTACAGTTGATTTTTGTAAAAAAATAGGAGCTAACTACATTCTACGTGGCATTCGATATGTTAGTGATTTTGAGTATGAAAAGACTATAGCCGATGCAAATAGGACATTGGATCCATCGATTGAAACATTTTTTCTAACCTGTGAACCTAAATACACTTCTGTAGCGTCTACTATTGTTCGCGATATCATTCGAAATAATGGTGATGCATCGCTATTCCTACCTGAAGTAGTTGCAAAATCAATTTTAATAGGGAAGTAGCTTACGTTAAGTATCAAATTAATTACGACATAGACCTATTTTTTTTGATGAAATAATTCGTTAATTGTTACACTATTGTACCCCTAGGAAATAGGATTTTACCATTTCCTCAACAGATGCATACATAGATGGGAGTAATTGTATAGCCTCTTCCTCATTTACCCATTTAATTTCAGTTATATCTTCCTCTGATTGTGGTATAAGTATCTCGTTTCCACTAAATTTCATTTTAAACCAATGAGAAGGCTTTAATATTAGTTGATTTCCAATATAATATGTGTGGTATGTGATTTGAATTTTATGCTCAATTGTTAACGTAGATAACCCTGTTTCTTCTGTAACTTCCCTGAGTGCACATTCTTCAATTGATTCTCCTTCGTCTAATTTGCCCTTTGGCATATCCCACATTCCTTTTCTAAAAATCAACAGTAGCTTATTTTCATGATTAAAAATCATGCCTCCAGCGGCTTCAATGATGATTTTATCAGCGATATATTTTTTAAATAGCTGGTCAATATTCTCTCCATAAATGATGTTCACCTTATCGGAGGGATAAGTCGAAGTTTGTCCAATTGCAGAGAGGGGATTGCTGTTTTTAGACTCTGTCTGTTGTTCTGCATCTTGGGTAGGCAAATCTGTTAAAATAGTCTTTCCCTGTGGCTCGTGAATAATAATGTACATAACTTAATTTTTGAAAGTTCCCAACTTGTTCCAAATTTGTAAAATGACAAACGAAACAACTGTTGCCGAGAAACTGCTACAAGTTAATGCAGTCAAGTTAAATCCCAAAGAACCTTTCACCTGGGCTTCAGGTTGGAAGAGTCCAATTTATTGTGATAATAGAAAAGTATTGGGATATCCCTATGTTAGAGACTTTATTAAAAGTGAAATGTGCAATACTATTTTTGAACGATTTCCCGATGCTGAACTTATAGCAGGTGTTGCTACTGCCGGCATAGCTTGGGGAGCTATGGCATCTGATCAATTAAAATTACCCTTCATTTATGTTAGGCCAAAGCCAAAGGAGCATGGATTGGGTAATCAAATTGAAGGTCATTATGAAAAAGGAATGAAAACTGTTATTGTTGAAGATTTGATTTCAACTGGTAAGAGTAGTCTTCAGGTATGTGAAGTTGTCAAAAATACTGGATTGGATATCATTGGAATGGTTTCGATATTTACCTACGGTTTTGAAGAAGCTCAAAAAGCCTGTGCATTAGCTAATATTCCTACTTATTCTCTTACCAATTATCAAACCTTGATCAATCTGGCTATTGAAAAGGGGACTATCGATCCTGCAGATCAAGATACCTTGTTAAATTGGAGTCAAAAGCCTTCAGAATGGGGTAAAAATGGCTAACTTAAATATATAAATAAGAATCATGAAGAAGTTTTTGATTTTCATAGCAGTCCTTTTGATTTCCGTTGGACTAAAAGCTCAGGCTAAAAAGCCAATTACAGTCAAGATAAATACACCTACTGTTCAGTGTGAAAAATGCAAAAACAGAATTGAGGAATACCTCGAATATGAAGAAGGGATTACTAAGGTCACAGTTGATTACAAGCAGAAAAAGACTACCGTTACCTATTTCGCCGACAGGACTAATTTAGAAAACATCAAGGCGGCAATTGCCAATACAGGCTATGATGCAGAAGAAATTAAGGCTGCTGTTGATGCTTATGACAAATTGCCTAAGTGCTGTAAGAAGCCAACTAAATAATTTTATTATCAAATTATTAGGTTTAATATCTTTCTACACTGATCAGAAAATCCAAATACCAGTTTTCATCTGGACTGTGATTTAGCTTAATAAATTTAATAGCTTTTTCTATAAATTTTGTAAAATATATATATAATTTATTGAATATCAATAATTTGTGAATTTTATCATATATTTTAATTGATATTAAATGCGTCTTTAGTGATGACTTTTCAATTAAAAAGGTATAAAATAATTCAATATTACACGTGTGGTGCTATTAACTGATTTACAGTATTTTACGCTAATTAACTCAATAATTGATATAAGTAGTTCGTCGTGTGTCATTTTTGATCGAGAAAGGGCATTCAAAAAATCAACTTTTCGAAATAGAATGATTTTGGCAAGCCCTAAAGGTCCAGTTACTTTATCCATTCCTATCATTGGAGGCCGAGGTATAAAATCACCATATGGAGAAGTGTTGATTGATTACAAGACGGATTGGCAGAAAAACCATTATCGAACCATTGAAACGCTATATGGCAAATCACCTTGGTTTCATCAATACCAGCCCCAATTGAAGATCTTATTTGAGGGTAGAGTTGATCATTTGTTTGAATGGAATTTAGCTTGTTTTAAATGGGTGATTCAAAAGCTAAACATAAAAATGACCATTATTGACCAACCTTTGACATCAAATAGTTTAGAAGAAATTGTTGAAAAAGTGGATATATATAGTCCATCAAATTACTGGAATATTGAAAAAAAATCTTTTGTAAAATACCCACAGGTTTTTGAAGACAGAACCGGCTTTTTAGCCAATTTGTCGACACTTGACTTGCTCTTTAATGAAGGGCCATTTGCACAAAATAAAATAGAATCTATAATTATAAAATAAAGCTAATTTTTAAGCGTTTATCATCTTGTTGAATAAAATTAATTTAATTTAACATCTTGATAATAACATACTTATGAGGTTTTTGACTAATGTGTTTCTTGCAGTATTGATCTCATTTGTTGCGGTTGTTGCAAATTCCCAGGATTTTTCAAATAAGGGCAGGGAATTTTGGGTTGTTTTTCCTCCACACCAGCCTGGCGCTTCCCCCGGAACCCCAAGTTTAGCTGATCTTTCTTTGTATTTAACTTCAGATAGAAATTCTGCAGCTACAATTTACATTAATGGGGTTAGTTTTGGACGATTTACGGTAACTGCAAACGTTACCCAAGAAATTGTATTACCCCGAGCGTTAACTTATATTTCAGGAAGTGAATCTGCTTCTACGGGAAACTTGCTACGAATAGTATCAGGAAAATCTATTAAAGTTGTCGTTGATCCAGGAATGGCCCCAATAGTTGTCTATGCCCATATGTATGCAGGTACTCGTTCAGCAGCCTCCATAATTTTACCAACAAGTGTTTTGGAAAAGCGTTACCTCGTTTCAAGTTACAAGCAAACAACAAATGGAATTGTTGAGAATGAGGAGGCTAAGTCTCAGTTTAGTGTCATCGCAACAGATGACAACACTAAAATTCGCATAACACTTAGAAAAAATGGAGTATTGTCAGGTTCTATCTATGAAGTGGCATTACCCAAGTCAGGAGATATTTATCAGTTTCAAGATGATCAAGATTTAACAGGTTCTGAAATTGAGTCAATTTCAGATGGCATAAACCAATGTAAAAAGGTTGCTGTCTTTTCTGGTAGTTCAGCGTTACATATTCCCGATACCCAAACCGGCCCTGGTACATCTCTTGATCCTTTATACCAAGAGTGTTATCCAACGAATTCATGGGGTTTGAATTATTTTATCACTCCATTTCGAGGAAAAGATAAAGCCATTTTTAGAATTATGGCTCAACAAGATGGCACGAGTATCGCGTATAACAACAAAGTTAGAATACTAAATAAAGGAGAATTTATTGAATCAAATTCTATTGACGATCCTCTTCCTGTTTATATCCAGTCGTTAAACAAAAAGCCAATTACCGTTACTCAATTTGCATATACACAAATTCAAGATCAAGGAGTAGGTGATCCAGAAATGATTATCCTGAATGCCATTGAACAAAATATTAAAGACGTAACCGTTTTTCTTTCACCTAAAAAAGTAGTGATTGACCAAAATATCAATGTCGTTATAAAAAATGAAGGTATATCCTCCTTTAAAATCAATGGTAGTCTACCCAAATCTAGTTTTAATAAAATTGGTAATACTGGATATTCTTACCTACAAGAAAATTTTCCCAATGTATCCAATATCTTAAGTGTAAAAATGTCTTCAGATAGTGGATTTAATGCTTTCTGCTATGGATTTGGAGAATATGAGTCATATGGATATAGTGCCGGGACTAATGTTAAAGATTTAAATCAATATATAGAAATTAAAAATCCAAATGCAGTGGTCAAATTTCCTGCAACATGCAAAGGAACTCCGTTCAATTTATCCATTACATTACCCTATAAGCCTACAAAATTACAATGGGATTTCAAAGGAAATGCTAATCTAGGGCCAAATCCACCTACTCTTCAAAATCCTGATGGAAGTCCTTTAAAGCCAAATGAAATCATAAAAAGTGTTATCGATCCATCGAAGGATCTCTATGTATATAAATTATCATCTCCTTATACATTTAGCCAAGTTGGCGTTTATAATATTAGTGTTATTGTAGTTAATCCAGCTGCTGATGGATGTACTGGTGAGCAGATCATAAATTACGAAGTAGAAGTATATGATGCTCCATCAGTTGATTTCACAATTGATTCTGTCGGATGCAATTACGGACCAATTAAATTTATTGCTAGTGCAACTAGTGATCAAAAAATCGTGAAATATCTTTGGAAATTCGATGGATTAGTATCTGATACGACTACAACAAATATTATTTCGAAAACATTTCCAACAGCAGGCTTAAAAGTTGCTCAAGTACAAGCTATTACTGAGATAGGTTGTTTAAGCCCAGCTTTTAAAATTGATTATGAGTTATTCCCTCTCCCTTCTGGAGATTTTACAATTGATAATCCTTTTTGTCAAGGAGATTCAATAAAGTTTACCTCGAACATAAAAGCGAATACTGGTAACATAAAATACTATAATTGGAATCTTGATAATGATTCTCTAAGTATTATGAATGGTCCAATTGTTTATACAAAATATAACAAAAGAGACTCGCTATCGAAGCAACTTACTTTGACCGTAGAAAATTCTAAAGGGTGCAAAAAAACGATCACTAAATCATTATTATTAAATACCCATGCTAATATTGACTTCATTTTACCTGAAGTTTGTTTAAAAGATGCTTTTGCTAGCTTTACAGCTACCGCGTCTAGCCCAGACAGCAATAAGGTTTTTTCTTATTTATGGAATTTTGGCGATCCTAATGCAGATCTTATGCAACCTAATGTTGGAGTCGGCATTACAGCCTCACATAAGTACAAGGCTTCTCAGCAGTATAATGTAAAATTATTAGTTATTGCAAAAACGGGTTGTCAAGATAGTCTACAAAAAGTTTTTACAGTTAATGGTAATCTACCTATAGCTGATTTTCAAATCTTGAATACAAATGGTCAGTGTAGTAACAAACAGATTTACATAAAAAATAAATCAAGTGTTGACTTTGGAAACATTACAAAATTAGATATTTCATGGGATCCTAATAATTTGGCATCAGACACCATCAACACTCCTTATCCAAATTATGATTATGCTCATCAATATCCAACATTTACAAGCCCATCTCAAAAAACGTTTACAATAAAATTGAGGGCTTATTCTGGAGGATCTTGTTTTTCAGAAAAATCTGATGTGGTTATTGTTAAAGCTAGCCCAGTTGTCAGTTTTCCATCAGTTCCAGGTTTTTGTTTAGAGTCTTCACCACGAAAAATTGATAGTGTATTATTTATTGATGTTGCTGGTATTCCACCAGGTTATGGAGCATTTACTGAAGATACCGTTACCTTTTCAAACTTCATTTATTTCGATCCTGCATATAGAGGTGTAGGCAAATTTCCCATTACATATCGATATACTTCGACTAACCAATGTTATGATGAAAAAACAAATATTGTAGTTGTATGGCCAAAGCCTGAGGCTAATTTTTATTATTCTGCTATTCAATGTGAAAATATACCTGTAAAATTTTCTGATAATTCAATTACAGGCGCAGGAACTGTTTCTGTTTCAAATTGGATTTTTATTGAAAATAATAATCCCGTATCTATTTCTGGAAATCCTATCAATAGAACATACTTATCTCCTGGTAATTATGATATTCATCATGACATAGTTACTTCAAATGGCTGTAAAAGTGAATCTGTTAGCAAAACAATTAGTGTGCATATTACACCTTTAGCAGATTTTGAATTACCTATTGTGTGTAAGCCAGAAGGCAAAGGGGTATTTATAAATAAATCAACTATTGCAGATGGAACTTTCCTCAAGTATAGATGGGAATTTGGAGATACATTACAAACTGCAACTTCTGTATTACAGGATGGAATTCATTATTTCAAAAACATACAACCCTATACTATTAAATTGACTGCTACTAGTCAATTCAATTGCCCAGCTGAAAAAACAAAAATACTTAAGACTATTTACAATCAATCTAAAGCAGGTTTCACAAGTATTGATGCAGGATGTGTTGGCAGTCCGATTCAATTTATGAATATAAGTCAATCTGTAAATGGCTCCTTTTCAGAATTTCATTGGATCTTAGTTAACAAAGTTGAGTACACAGAACAAAATCCTATTATAACATTCAAAAACAAAGGAGATGCTCTGGTGAAATTCTATGCAAAAGACTCTATAGGTTGTTATACTGATACAATTCAGAAAATAATTAAAATTTATGATTATCCTAAAATTGATGCCGGACCTGATATGTATGTTCTAGAAGACGGCCAAAAATTGGTAAAAGCTACTGCCACGGGACAATCATTGGTTTTTTCTTGGGAACCAAAAACATATCTTAATAAATCAGATACGTTAACACCATTTGTTGTAATGCCGAAAGAAGATATTGTATATACATTAAATGTTATTGGGTCAGGGAATTGCAAAAGCTCTGATGAAGTAAAAATATTTTCGTTAAAAAAGCCAACGCCTCCAAATACATTTACTCCAAATGGTGATGGTATTAATGACACTTGGGAAATTGAATTCTTATCAAAATATACAGGTTGTATTGTTGAGGTATATACCCCACAGGGACAGATGGTTTTTAAATCCATCGGATATTCAACTCCTTGGAACGGAACGTATAATGGCAATGCTTTACCTGCCGGGACATATTACTATGTTATTGATCCGAAAAATGATCGAAACAAAATTGCTGGCTATGTAACTATTTTTAAATGATTCGTAGGTTACAATTTAGCATCATATTAATCATTCTTATACAATGCGTGTTCGCACAGCAACGTCCGAATTACACACAGTATATAATGAACAATTATATTGTTAACCCAGCTATTGGTGGAATTGAAAATTATATTGATGTTAAACTTAGTGTAAGGAATCAGTGGACAGGCATTGAAGGCGCACCAAAAACATTTTATGCTACTATTCATGGCCCAATAGGGAAGAAAGATTATCGAGAGTCAATAACTTCTTTAGACATGCAGGGGGCAAATCCAAGAGGTAAAGAATATTGGGAAAATTATTATGCTGCTGCACCACATCATGGCTTAGGACTTACTGTTGTAAACTATCAAACTGGCTATATAAATCGAAGTACATCATATGCTACCTATTCATATCATATGGGTTTAAATGGAACTACTAGCTTAGCGGCAGGATTTGGTGCTGGCTTTTCTTCCACTACTATTAATAGAAGTAAAATCACTTTAGCAAATTCATTTGACCCCGCTATCGGAAATTTGAATAATGATATTACAAAAATTAGACCTGAGCTAAATGCGGGATTGTGGTTATACTCATCTAACTATTTCATAGGTACTTCTGCACAACAAATTATTCCTGTAAAGTTAAACTTAGTTGATAGTTCCATATATAAGTCAACACTAATACCCCATATCTTCTTTACATCGGGGTATAGATTATCTGCAGGGGAGGACTTAAGTGTACTTACTTCATTCATGATACGCTATATTGCTTCTACGCCATTGGCAGTAGACCTTAATCTAAAAGTACAATACCATGATTTACTATGGATCGGTACCAATTTTAGAAAAGGAGATGGTTTTGCAGCAATGTTGGGAGTAAATGTGGCCCATACCGTAAATATTAGTTATTCATACGATAACAATCGGGGCAAATTCTTGTTAGGGTCTATGAACAGAGGGACAAACGAGTTAGTGCTTGGCTTTACCCTTAATAATAAATATGGGGACTTATGTCCTAGGAATATTTGGTAAAGAATACGGAAACTTCTTACTTTTGAATCCTATATATCACCAAATGAAATTTTTTTCAATAACCTTTTCTATTACATTCTTATTGTTACTGACATCCTGTTCAAAGAAGTCAACTGATCCTCCAGCACCTCCTGTGGATACTGATCAAAAACTTGTCATCACATTGGATCCGGATCCAGGAGCAGCTACAGCAGTTGCTATGGCAGCGAATTACAGTTTTAAAGTTAAGATTACATCAAAGATGCCTACTGGTGGTGTTTTGTTAGAATATACTACTAAGAAGGATAGTGATAATTCAATTTTAGATCCTTTAACTCAAGTTAATTCGTCTACCAACAGCATTGATGTAACTACAGGTTCATTAGAATCGGGTACGTTGTATATTGTAACTATTACAGTAAAAAGTAAATCTCAAGCAAGTAATACGGCTACTAAAACATTTAAAGTAGCAAGAAAATAACTTTAAAAAAGATCTATTAAAAAAGCCTCTTCAGATGAAGAGGCTTTTCAGTATTTATCAATTCAATGTTTATTTTGATTGAGTTTCTCCAATTACAATTTTCACTTTATCTCCTTTAATCAATGTGCGGTATTTTGACACATCAACTGATTTGCCATTTACTATTAAAGAATCATTTTCGAATTGAATTATGTTAGCTCCAGTCTTTGAAAGAAGTCCATCAACCTCTAATGCTTGGATTAATCCTTGATCAGGACCTTCAGTCATAGTAACCTGTGCTTTTGAGGTATCAGAATTTATGATTGATATTTCAACATTCTTTTCCGTCTTTACTTTGATGTCAGATGAATTTGAAGGATGAACTTGAGCAAGAGTAGGAGCGATAACTAATGAAACAATTGACATCAATTTGATTAATATATTCATTGATGGACCAGATGTATCTTTAAAGGGATCACCAACTGTATCACCCGTTACTGAAGCTTTATGTGGTTCAGATTTTTTGTAGTACATCTCACCATTTATCTCAACACCTTTTTCAAAGCTCTTTTTTGCATTATCCCATGCACCGCCAGCATTATTTTGGAAAATTCCCATCAACACACCACTCACCGTAGCACCTGCTAAGAATCCACCCAATGCTTCTGGGCCGAGTAAAAATCCAATTAACAATGGAGATATGATTGTGATTGCACCTGGAAGCATCATTTTTTTCAAGGATGCCTCAGTTGAAATAGCTACACATTTATCATATTCAGGTTTACCTGTTCCTTCCATAATTCCAGGAATAGTTCTGAATTGACGTCTAACTTCTTCTACCATAGCCATTGCAGCTTCACCTACAGCTCTAATAGCTAAAGATGAAAATATGAATGGTATCATTCCACCTATAAATAAAGATGCTAATACATCTGCTTTGTAGATATCAATGTGTTGGTTATCTGGCATAGCCACTCCAACAAAAGCTGCAAAAAGGGCTAATGCGGTTAAGGCCGCAGATGCAATCGCAAATCCTTTTCCACTAGCAGCTGTTGTATTTCCAACGGCATCTAGAATATCTGTTTTCTCTCTTACTTCTTTAGGTAATTCACTCATTTCGGCAATACCACCTGCATTATCTGCAATTGGGCCGAATGCGTCAATAGCCAATTGCATTGCAGTCGTAGCCATCATACCTGCTGCTGCAATGGCAACACCATATAAGCCAGCACAAGCAAATGATCCATAGATACCACCTGCTAGAACAAGGATAGGAAGGAAAGTACTTTCCATACCAATAGCTAGTCCACCAATTATATTAGTTGCATGTCCTGTAGCTGATTGGCGAATGATACTCAATACAGGACGTTTACCCATTGCGGTATAGTATTCTGTGATGATACTCATTAATGCGCCAACAATAAGACCCACTGCAATGGCACCAATTACTCCATTTTTTGTGAATTCTAATCCACGTAAAATCATTGTATCTGGAAGTAAGTAATTAACGAGGAAATACGCTGCAATGGCAGTTAACACCATTGATCCCCAGTTACCCATATTTAAAGCACGTTGAACCGCTTCTGTGCTAGCACCAACAGAATCACTAATTCTAACAAATAGTGTTCCAATGATTGATAATACGATACCAATACCGGCTATAAGCATAGGTAATAGGATAGGAGCTATTCCTCCGAAATTGTCTATTGATATTGTTTCTTGTCCGAGTACCATAGTAGCTAATACAGTTGCAACATAACTACCGAATAAATCTGCGCCCATTCCAGCAACATCTCCAACATTATCTCCTACATTATCAGCGATAGTAGCTGGATTGCGGGGATCATCTTCAGGGATGCCGGCTTCCACTTTACCTACTAAATCTGCGCCAACGTCAGCTGCTTTAGTATAAATACCGCCACCAACGCGTGCAAAGAGGGCTATACTTTCAGCACCAAGTGAAAATCCAGTAAGTACTTCAATGGTGCGAAGCATTCCTTCAGCATCTCCATCAGGAGCAAAAAAATGTTTTAAAACGATGAATAAACCTCCTAAGCCAAGGACTGCCAAACCAGAAACACCTAAGCCCATAACTGCTCCTCCTGTAAAGGATACGTTCAATGCTTTGCTCAGACTTGTTTTAGCCGCTTCAGCCGTACGAACATTGGCCTTTGTGGCTACTCTCATTCCAATATATCCAGCAGTGGCACTGAAAACAGCACCGATAATGAAAGATATTGAAATGCTCCAGTGACTGCCTGAGTTCTTACTGGCCATAAAGCCTAATAATAGGGCAACAATAGCAACAAAATAACCTAAGATTTTCCATTCAGCTTTTAAGAAAGCCATGGCACCTTCGGCTATGAAATTGCTGATTTCTTTCATCCTATCAGATCCGGCTTCTTGCTTAGATACCCAATTGAATTTTATTAGTGTGTAGAGTAATCCTACTACGCCCATTAAGGGAACGAGATAAATTAATTTTTCCATACGTGGTTTTAATGCGTGTTTTATTTAGTCAAAAACGTGGTGTTTCCCATTTAAAAGTTGGGGGTGCAAAAATAAAGAAAAAGGGCTAAAAAACAACCTTTTAGGGCAGAATTATACAAAGCCTATTCTAAACTTTTAAGTATATAAAAGATTACGAATTTCACTGAATGCGCCTGAAAAATAATTAATTTGATCTGATGCCGTCATGGCTTCTTCTCCTAGCGATACCATCGCTAAATCGCCCGCTAAACCATGAATGTACATTCCTAAAAAAGCAGCTATTTCAGGTTCATAACCTTGTGCCAAAAGTCCTGTAATTAGTCCAGTCAAAACATCCCCACTACCACCTTTAGCCATACCTGAATTCCCCGTGGCATTAAATAGCAGTTTCCCCTTTGGTGTTGTTAGACAGGAAAAGTGACCTTTTATTAGAATAAATATGCCATATTGAATAGAAATTGATGCTGATCTTTCAATTCGTTCTTTATCATTTGAGACCTCTCCGAAAAGTCGTTTCCATTCAAGTAAATGGGGTGTTAAAATGCTTGAAGGAGGAATTTTGGCTAATAATTTTGGGTGTTTAGCAAGGAAATTCAATGCATCAGCATCGATGACAATGGGTTTATTATATGAAAAGATATGGTCAATAAGTCTTTCACTTAACAACTCGCTTCCCAAACCTGGACCTATACCAATTGAATTAAAAATGCTATAATCCAAGTTCGGAGTTTCGTTAGACATCACTAATGCTTCAGGGACTGTCGAATGAATAAGATCGAAACTTGTTGGTGGAATTATAGCGGTTACTTTACCAGCCCCACTTTTCGAACAAGCCCGAGCAGATAAAATTGAAGCACCCATCATTCCGATCGAGCCAGCAAATATAGCTGCATGCCCTCGATTTCCTTTGTGGGAAAAGCGGTCGAATGTTTTTAACTTATCATGAAGAATCTCGATTGATTTCTGTTTGATTATTATTTCATCGAGTTCATTAATATGGTTTGGGATGTTTTGAAACATACAGTTTTCAGTAAAATTTATTCATCTTCATTGAATTGAAAACCATAGCCATCATATATTCCTATGATTTTCTTCGCTTGGTAGATACTTCGATTAAATTTATTGCCTAACACAATGATTGTAGTAGAATCATTAGGGATTCTGCTAAAAACAGTATTGTTTCCATGCCACCATCCATTGTGATAAATTATTTTTTTTCCAGATGGCATTTCGTATAATCTCCAGCCTAATCCATAATTTTTAATACCTTTTCTTTCATAGCTATACCCTTGAAAAGCTTCATCCAGAGTTGCTTTAGTGAATAGCGTTCCATCGGAGATAGCCAGATCCCATTTCATCATGTCTCGTACTGTACTATAAATATTTTTATCACCATATACTGCATCTAGAAAATTAAATCCTTCTTTTTGATTGTTGAATTTAAATGATGGTAAAACCGTTTTTTGCATGGATGAATTATAGACAAACGTATGGTACATGCCAATTGGCTTAAAAAAAGTATTATCTAAAAAGGTTGCATAACTAAGATTAGTAATTTTCTCAATAATTAATGCCAGTAATGCATAATTAGTATTGCTGTAGTCAAAATAACTGTTGGCCCGGCCTCTTGAAATTTTTCTGGCGTTTTTAACGATAAAATCCAATAAACTATGGTTTGTTAACAGTTCCCGGGTATTCCAACCCATAGACTCCATGAAATGAACATAATTTGGGAGACCACTTCTATGGGATAATAGATTTCGGATGGTAATTTCTGAATATGGGAAGTTCTCTATGTATTTTGAAACAGGGTCGTCAATATTGAGTTTATTGTCTTGCCCTAATTTCAAGATTCCCATGGCAGTAAATGTCTTGGAAACTGATGCAAGATGAAATGCAATGGATGAATCTATTGGTTGGCCTTTGTTAATTTCAGTTAGACCATTGTATCGTTCAAAGACTATTTTCCCACTTTTGGCTACCAATATGGCTCCATTAAAACGTGTTCTAAGTAAGTACTGATTATAAAATTGTTCACTTGCTATTGCAAGTGTTTTTTCATCATCTGTCAAATTAAAAGGCTCTTTGACCGTTTTAGTGATGGTTGGTAAAATAGTAGAGCTAGGCTTTTCAAGGTATATGTCAATAGCAATGAAACCAGTGCAGAAAATAAAAAAAAGTGTTATAAAAATGATTAGTTTTTGCATGAAATTCTTCAAATTGGAGCCTACATCTATAAAGTTGCTAAATTCGTTTAAAATTAGGTAAAAACCAATGGCTAAATCTACACAAACTAGTTATCCAAAAGATAAGATTAAGATTCTATTTCTTGAGAATATCAGTGAAACTGCTATACAACTATTTAGAGATAATGGGTACTCTGATATAAAAAAAATCGCTGGAGCCTTGTCAGAAGAACAATTGATACAAGAAGTTAAGGATGTACATATTTTGGGTATTCGTTCCAAAACTCAAATAACCTCAACCATTCTTCAACATGCCACAAAACTTCAAGCTATCGGTTGCTTTTGTATTGGAACTAACCAAGTTGATCTTATTGCGGCTAGAAAAAAGGGTGTTGTTGTTTTCAATGCACCATATAGCAACACACGATCTGTTGCTGAATTGGTTATTGGGTCTTCGATCATCCTCATCCGAAGAATTCTGGATAAAAATAAATACGCACACGAAGGGAAATGGAATAAAGATGCGAAAGGTAGTTATGAGTTAAGAGGTAAAACACTTGGAATCATTGGATATGGTAGTATTGGTTCTCAGGTAAGCATATTGGCAGAGGCACTTGGTATGAAAGTTATTTTTTATGATATTGTAACTAAGCTCCCACTAGGAAATGCCGTTCCAAAAAAATCAATCAAGGAGGTTGTCTCTAAATCTGACATTATCACCTTGCATATTCCTGAAAATGGAACAACCAAAAATCTCATCAATAAAACAACCCTAAAATATTTTAAAAATGGATCTATTTTGTTGAATTATGCTAGGGGAGAAGTAGTAGATTTAGAAGCATTGAGTGCTGCGTTAAATAGTGGACAACTCAGTGGAGCAGGTATTGATGTTTATCCTGTTGAGCCTGAAAAAAATGGCGACTCATTCACTTCTCCACTCCAGCATATTCCCAATGTTTTATTAACGCCACATATTGGTGGATCAACAGAAGAGGCACAGCATAATATTGGTGAAGATGTGAGTTCCAAACTTTACCAATACCTTGAAATGGGTATCACCACTGGTTCGTTAACCGTTCCAGAAATGAGCTTACCACCACAAGAAGGTACACATAGAATTCTTCATATTCACAATAATGTACCTGGAGTCCTTTCGGAAATTAATAGTACAATGTCTGAAAATAAAATCAATATTTTGGGACAATACCTTAAAACAAATGATGAGATTGGTTATGTAGTACTAGACCTAGATAAAAAATTATCTAAAAATGCATCTGATTTATTAAGACAAGTAAAAGGCACCATAAAAGTTCGCGTTTTATATTAACACTATGAATTTAAATAAGGTAGTAGCTCACTATTTTTCTGATATTGAACATTTAACGATTGATAAATTTGGAAATGGTCTTATTCATGGAACATATGTTGTTTCAAAAGAAAAAAAACCTGCTTTTATATTACAACAAATCAATACTGATGTGTTTAAGAGTCCAGATGCAATTGCATCTAATCTGGAATACTTATCCGATTATCTACTAGCTAATCATCAAGAAGTTTTTTTTCCAGTTGCCCAAAAAACATTGTCGGGTTTGCATTATGCCATAGAAGACAACACGTATTTTAGGCTAACACCTTTTGTTAGTGGTACACATTCTGTAGATGCTTGTTCAACAGTAGAAGAAGCCTATGAAGCTGCATTTCAATTTGGTAAATTTTCTTCCTCATTCAATCAATTTGATACAACCTTACTTAAACCAACCATACCTGATTTTCATAATCTTGAATTTAGATGGAAGCAATTTTTAGATGCACTGCAATTCGGTAATAAAGAGCGAATAGTGTTTGCATCAGCAGAAGTTGCATTAATTCAACAAAACTATTCTATTGTTGAAACCTATCTGAAGATAATTCAGTCATCTGATTTCATTCAGCGTGTTACACATCATGACACAAAGATTAATAATGTACTTTTTGATCAGTCGAATAAAGGTGTTTGTGTAATTGATTTAGATACAGTCATGTCGGGTTATTTTATCAGCGATCTAGGTGATATGTATAGAACATACTTAGCTTCAGCTAGTGAAGAAGTTACTGATTTTGATTCAATACAAGCTAGAGCTCCATTCTATACAGCAATTGTGGAAGGATATTTAGAATCAATGAGGGATCAAATGACCGAGATTGAAATTGAAAATCTTTCCTATGCTGGGGAGTTTATGATTTACATGCAAGCCCTTCGATTTTTGACTGATTTTCTAAATAATGATACTTATTATGGTATTAAGTATGAACTGAATAACTATAATAGAGCTAAAAATCAATTGGTGTTACTTGAGCAATATCGTATTGTTTCTCAATAAGTAACTGAAAGTTATTTCTGGTTAAAATAAATATCAAGCTGATTTTTCAATGACCTTAATTCATGAGCGTCAAGGGTTGCATGAGTTAATGATTCGATCATTTCTGGGTTTAGAAAATCCATTGATGAATCATTGTTTCTTCGAGCTGAACTATGAAATGAGTTGGCATTCGTGTATTGTGCTAAGTGACTGATATTATTTGATCTCACCCCAGATCCTGGCATGATTCTAATTCTATCACCAGCAGTATTGACCAACTCTTTTAACAGTTCAATTCCTTCCATAACAGTTGGTTTTAGTCCACTAGTTAATATTCTTTTACATCCAATTGAAATAATTTGTTCTAATGCTACAAAGGGTTCCTTTACGCGATCAAATGCCCTGTGGAATGTGACTTCCATTCCTTTTGCAGCACTCACTAATTCTTTGTTTTTTTCGATGTCAATACTTCCATCTTTCTTCAATATACCAATAACAACTCCATCACATCCTAAGTCTCTGCATTGTTGAATATCATGCAGCATCGAGTTAAATTCATGTGTTGAATAAAAAAAGTCTCCTCCACGTGGACGAATAATTGGGAACAATTGAATGGTAGATATTTCCCTTGCTTCTTTGATCATACCAAACGATGGGGTAGTACCCCCTTCTAATGGATTGGCACATAATTCTATACGTGTAGCTCCATTCTCTGCAGCAATAATGCAGGATGCTAGGTCAAAGGCAATGACTTCAAGTTCGTATCTCATGATTTAAAATAGCTATCTCCAGCTATAATTTCTTCTTG
>CANKGM010000008.1 GCA_947481355.1 Chitinophagaceae bacterium | reverse complement strand
GGTATTGAAGGCATGATGAAGCGAATGATTCCTGAAGTAACAGAAGTGGTTGCTGAAGCTGAATAATATCCGCTTTCTTTTAGCTAGCTATTTTTTTATCCAATTTACACCTCTTGCTTTCAGGTAATCCATGACAAATTGAAAGCAGCCTTCTGTGGATGCCATAAGCTCAGGGGGATAAACTCCTTTTTTAGTAAACATTTTTTTTGCAATCAAGTTTGCAGCAGCGGTACATGTATATCCAGTAGAGCGACTCATGGATGAAATAGCTGTCTTAGTATCATACCTATCTAATAGATTGTATTCAATTGTTATAGGATGTCCATCTTCAGTGCCATGAAGGATAACTTTCATTACTGTGAGTTCCTCATCTCCGGGTTCTAGCTTCCATTCTTTGAATAAAATTTTTGAAGTAACATCAATTGGCCTGATCATTTCATTACCGAATTTCATGGGTTCTTCAGAAAAAAATCCAGCTAGCTGAAGTCCAATAATTAGCTCTGAATGGCCTGGATAGCGCAGCGTTTTTTCTTTTTGGTCTTTTATATGAGACATCGTGAACAGTAATGAGCGAAGTCCATCCGTGTTAAATGCTTCTAATGTTCCTAATCCCTCAATTTCAACAAATTCTTTTTCACTCAATGCTTGCTTAACCACGATTCTGCCATTTTCAAATAATCGAGCTGGACGAGTGTATTCTTCAATCACATCAATAGGAGAAAATGGGGCTTTGTATTCGAATGGTTTTTTTCTCAACTTGGGCAAGCCCCCCACATAAATTTCAAAGGAGTTTATGGTTATGTTCTGATTGTAATAGCCAATAATCAAGTTGCTCATTCCAGGAGCAACACCGATATCTGTTATAACGGTTACTTGTTTTTCTTTTGCTAAACTATCTAAATCCAGTGCGTTTTCAGGGAAAAATGAAATATCTGCACAATCTTTTCCAGCAGTGATGATGGCCTTCAGTGTATTGAATCCCATAAAGCCGGGAACAGCACACAAAACAAGATCAAACTCTTGGAGCATCTCTGGATAATGTTCGTAATCTTGTAAATCGGCTTGTTTCGTTTTAATTTTGAATCCACTTGCAGCCAATGTATTTAGTGCTTCTTGATTGATATCGAATGAGCACACGTCAAAATCGGCACTTAAGTCTTTTGCCATGGCTGACCCTACCATCCCTGCACCAAGTATTGCTATTTTCATAAAAATTATTTTGTTCTCTACCTAATTTCGTTATTTTTTTGTTCTGGTTGTTGTCTTCCTTCAAAGAAATTCATCGCACCATATACGCCAAATACTTTTCCTACTATGGCATCAAACCAACGTTGGGGTAAAATACCTTTAAAAAAGGGCATGGCATACACTAGGCCTGGCATTCGTGAAAAAATTTTATTTTTTTCAATTGCGCTAATGATTTTTTTAGCAACCACTTCAGGTTTTAATAATGGAATAATGGGTGATCTAACACCTTTGAACATTCCAGTGTTAATATAATATGGCGTAACCGTGGTTACTCTAATACCAGCATTTGCTTGTTCTAATTCAAGCCTTAAGCTTTCACTCCATCCAATCATTCCCCATTTACTGGCAGCATATACAGATAGTTTTGGGTGAGCAGCCATCCCCGCTGCAGATGCCACATTAACAATGTGCCCACCTTTGTTTTTCAGCATACCAGGAAGTATTTTATGGGTAAGGTACATTGGTGCATTTAAATTGATGGAAATAGTTTTTTCAATTTCGTCATTTTGATGATCTTGAAATAATTTACCAATCACAATTCCGGCATTATTAATTACTATATCAATTGATGGCATTATAGCATAAATATTTTCCACTGCTTCTGCGATAGAAGATTGACTAGCTAGATCTACTTTTACAAATGAGCAATCGGTTCCAGCTGTCTTAATTTCGTTGCATACGTTTATTCCTGCCTGCTCATTAATATCAAGAATAATAATATATGCGGCCTTTTTTTTAGCTGCTTCTAATGCAAGCAATCTCCCAATGCCCGATGCCGCGCCGCTAATAACAATCGTAGAATGGTTTATAGTACTGATATGATGTAGATTATAAGATGAAAACGAAAGTTATACAATAAGCATCGAGTTATTCTATGGTATTCAAATTTACTAAAACAATGACTGTATGGCATAATCAATTTTACTTTTAGGTTTTCTGAAAATTCCGTATCATTTTTGCACTATGGAAATGATCGGTGCTTTAGAGAAAATCGCTATAGTCTCAGGAATTATTTCCGTTTGGTTTTCAAAAAAAGGGAATATTTGGGTATACCCCATTGGAATACTGAGCACCATTATTTACATCTATTTGAGTTTTCAGGGAGATTTATTTGGGGAGGCTACAGTGAATTTGTACTATACTATCATGAGCATATATGGATGGTATAATTGGATGAGACAAGATGGTAATAAAGAATTACTTATTCGGATTTCAAATTCATCGACTTCAGAGAGGCGCAAAGAGATATTGTTCTTTATTGGAGTGTATATAATAATATTTCTAGCCTTACAATATATAAAAGACGCTTTTGCTCCAGGCGCTATACCATGGGCAGATGCGCTTGCGTCTGCATCAGCATTTACCGGAATGTGGCTTATGGCAAAAAAGAAAGTGAATAGTTGGATTTGGTGGATTATTACCAATATTGTTTCTGTGCCATTGTATTATGTAAAAGGGTTTGACGACACATCTTTTTATTATTTGATTTTATTGGTATTGGCTATTCTCGGATTGATAGAATGGAGAAAAAAAGCAAATGAAGTTGAACAGCACTGATCATATTTTAAAAATCGTGGCTATTGGTCCAGAGTCTACCGGAAAGAGTACCCTTTGCACAGAATTAGCGTTACATTTTTCAACGCATTGGTGTCAAGAATATGCTCGAGAGTATTTGATAAACAATGGGACCAACTATTCATATGAGGATTTGCTTTTGATTGCAAAGGGTCAATTGGCTTTGGAAGAGAAAGCTCTTATAGAACTTTCTATACATCATTCAAAAAATGATTCAACAAAGCAGCCTATTTTATTTATCGATACCGATATGTATGTGATGAAAGTATGGAGTGAATTTGTCTTTGATCAATGTGATCCATGGATTTTGAATCAAATCTCTGAAAGAAAATATGATGGCTACCTTCTATGTAAACACGATCTTCCCTGGACCAAAGATGAACTGAGGGAGTATCCTGAAGTAGAAAAACGTGCTTCTCTGTATAATTATTACAAGGATATTCTTATCAACCAGCAAACACCTTGGTTTGAGGTTACGGGATCTGAAACTGAAAGAACTCAACAGGCAATAAATTGGGTTGATAAACTCAGAAAATCTTTTCAATAAAGTATATTTTCTATAGCGTTGTATAGATTACTTTGAAAACTTAATCTGAGATAATATTTTTTACATCCGGGTCTCCCTGAAGATTATTCATTTGTCTCATTACCCACGGATATTTTCTTGACACAAAAGGTGAAAGTGGTTTCACTGTATATCGAACTGGATTAGGAAGACTTGCTGCAATCATTGCAGCCTCAGATCTGGATAGTTTTGATGCAGAGTGTTTAAAATATTTTTTTGAAGCAGCTTCAATTCCGAAAATTCCTTTTCCCATTTCAGCTTCGTTTAGGTAGACTTCCAAAATTCTTGTTTTCCCCCAAATGAATTCAATCATGAATGTAAAATAAACTTCTAGCCCTTTTCTTATCCAACTTCTGCCCTGCCACAGGAAAATATTTTTGGCTACTTGTTGAGAGATAGTGGATGCGCCCCTTACCCTTCCTGGTTTTTTCTTATTGTATGCAAGTGCTTTTTGGATATTTTTAAAATCGAATCCGCTGTGGTCTGGGAAAAGCTGATCCTCGGATGCAATAACGGCTAATTTTGCCTCTTTAGAGATTTCGTGCATTCCTACATGCGTCCTATTAAATCCATCTCCCTGCAGAATACTTTCTATTTGCGTTACTGTAATTGGGGCATCAATAAATTTTAGCAATATAATGTAGACTAGCTGTGCAAAAAATAGAATGAGGAATATTTTTTTTAATAATCGAATCAACTGAAAATTAATTTAAGGGTATATATTGAAGGTAATGACGTTTGCCAAGTGTTATAGTATTCTTATTCAATTTTTTTAGGACAATGCCCGTCGCAATAGATGCGGCAGAAAGGCCAATTGTTTTGGGGTCTATTTTTTCTTTTAGGTATAAAGCATTTACACTATGTAGAATGGCATAACCAAAACCGCCAACAATAAATATAAAACCATTTTTAATGAATGCAAATCGTTGAGGGGGTTTTACAATTTCCCTTATTTCTTTGATATGATATTTTGACAATGATACACTAACAGTATCCCAAAAACTAGATCCCCAGATTGTATATTGTGGACGTGAATCATATGTGTTAATATAAATGCTATCCTTAACTATTTTTTTAATCATTCCTTCAACCTCATTGCCAGCAATTGAAACAAAGTGAATTTGTATTCCGGGAAAATAGGTTTTAATAGTTCTGCTATTTCCTTTTTTAAACACAATGATATCAGACTGTTGTGCATAACTAGAGAGGCATAAAATACTGATCAATAAAGTGAGTAGTGTGTTGATTGATTTTGGGCCTAGTTGCATTTTATTTATTTAAGTAAAGTATACCATAGACGATGGCAACACCAAATCCAATTAAGATAAGCCCTGATATTATATTGATGATTCTAATATTATGAATTGTTAATTTATGTCGAATTTTGGCAGCAAGCATTATCTTGGCAACATCACCAATCATATTCACTAGTAGGCAAGTTGAAAAAAGAATAATTCTTTCTGAAAGGCTATGGGTAGCAGCGAATGCAGTAGCGTTAATTAACCAAAAAAGAATTACACTCGGGTTGAGTGTATTGATGATTAAGCCTGACATAAATGCTTTAGTAAAATCCCTCTTCCCAAACTTCACCTGCATATCAGATCCCCCATTTGGTAAAGCTGCTTTTTTAAAAAAAATATAAAATGTTCCCATTGAAATAATGAATGCAGCACCAACATAACTTATTGTAGTTTTGAAATGCATAGCCTGCATTACAAAATCAGAAAACGCATTGCTAGCCACAACAAGTATTATATCACTTAACCATACACCTAATACGAAACTAAATCCACCTTTCGTTCCGTTATTGATACTCTGTTTTATGATAGTAAAAATGACCGGTCCAACCGATAATACAAATATGAGTCCAAGTCCAAAACCTTTTATTATTGATTCAAGCACTTTTTCTTTTTTAGTTCAAGGTTTTTATTTCAACAACTTCCTAGCAATCTCTTAAAAATAAACTTAACTGAGGTCCTGCTCTATTTTATAAAATTTATCCATTCTTCATAAAGAGGGCCTTTAATGACCCTAGGGAACTTATGTTGCCCTCCAACTTTCCCTTTAAACTCCATAAAGTCCATGAATTTTTTTTCGGGAAGAACATCCACTATAATGTCTTTTAACACACTAATTCTTTCCGTAGCATAATCATCGTTGATGGATTTTAACGATTCATCAAGCATTTGAGTTAATACTTTTTTATCTACTGGATCATCTGTTCCAATATACCAATGGTGCCCAAAAAAACGATCAATTGGAATGCCAGCAACGGTGAATTCTGAAACATTGATGTTCAATTTTTCACTTACCTCTTGAATTGCTCGATTCATATTGTCTACGCTCAGGTGTTCGCCTGCAAGACTTAAAAAATGTTTCGTTCTGCCTGTTATGATGATTTCAGATCTTTCCAAGTTGACGAAACGTATAGTGTCTCCAATTAAATAGCGCCAAGCTCCAGCTGCTGTACTCATTAAGATGGCATAGTCTTTTCCTTTTTCAACCTCGTCAATCAGTATTGACTTTGGATTTTCTGTTAGGTTTCCTGAAGCATCAAAGTTTTCATCGTCAAACGGAATAAACTCGAAAAAAATGTGCTCATTTAATACCAATTTCATTCCATCGTGGTATTGTCTATCATGGTAGGCAATAAATCCTTCTGAGGCAAGGTATGTCTCAATATAGGTCAGGTGTTTGCCAAGTAATTTTTCAAATCCTTTTTTATAGGGTTCAAAGGCAACACCTCCATGACAGAAAAAAGCCAGATTGGGCCAGATTTCATGGATGTCTTTCAAATTGTACCGTTTGATAATGAGCTCCATACACATTTGAATCCATGCGGGAATTCCTACTAAAAATCCAATATCCCAATTCGGAGCTTCCTCCACAATCGCTTCAAGTTTCTTGTTCCAATCGTTTGTCTTAGCAATTTTTTTACCTGGCTTATAAAAAGGAGAAAACCAGAATGGTGCTTTTTTTGCTGTAATGCCGCTAAGGTCGCCAGCAAAATAGCCAGGTCCCTTTTGCAAATCGGTACTTCCGCCTAACATGAGGTATCCTTTCCCGACAGATTTCCAGGGGATGTTTTCATAGTTTCTTAGGGATAGCAACTGCTTCACCATGCTAACCCTATTGCCCTTCATAAGATCCTTAGTTATTGGAATATACTTGCTAGAAGCCTCTGAAGTGCCTGAGCTTAGGGCAAAATATTTTATTTTCCCCGGCCAGCATACATCTTCATCACCACGTAAGGTTTGATTCCACCATTCAGCATAAATGGTATTGTAGTCATATGCTTTTACGGTAGCCCGAAATTTTTTCTCTGGACTTTTATCCTTCAGTATTTCCTCAAAGTTAAAATGCTGACCAAAGCGGGTGTCTTTGGCTTTTTTTAAAAGCTTTTTCAATACCCGTTGTTGTTGTCTTTTAGGAGAGTTCTCTGGCAGACTCAACGCATGAGCAATCGATTTTGGCAATCTGATTTCTAATAAAGCCATGGCATGCAAGGTACAGCATTCATTTATAATTGAAAAACACCTGATTGCAACTTTATTTTTGGGTTAGGAATTAGCCGAAATTCAATTTTTGGTGGAAACGGACAGGGCCGAAGACATCTTCATAAACCCGTATGGAAATCCTATAAGTTTTTGTACATTAGAGTACAAATTAGTCATTATGAACAGACGTATTGCATTGGAAAGAGTTGCCCTCATTTTAGGTGGTACAGTAATTGGAGGTTCAGTCTTTTTACAGGGCTGTAAAACGAGCGACAAAACGAATCCATCAGTCAGTCTATTAGGAAAAGATCAAATTGCCTTTCTGGATGAAGTAGCTGAAACCATTATGCCTACAACCAATACGCCTGGTGCCAAAGCTGCTATGGTAGGGGCATTTATGAATATCATGGTCACTGATTGTTATGAAGAAAAAGACCAGAAAATTTTCATGGACGGGCTTGGGAAAATTGATGAAGCCTCAAAAAAGATGAATGGTAAGTCATTCATGGATTCAACTGCTTCTGAACGTACAACACTGATTAAAGATCTCAATAAGCAATTAAAAGCCTACGATACTGCAAAAAAAGAAACTGATCCTGCTCATTATTTCGGATTAATCAAGCAACTCACCTTATTGGGGTATTTTACTTCTGAAATAGGAGCTACTCAAGCATTGCGTTATATAGCGGTACCTGGTAAATATGAAGGGTGTGTGCCTTATAAAAAAGGGGACAGGGCCTGGGCTTAATACCCAATGAGCTAGTAACTGACGCATTTCATCGTACTACATCGGGTAGTGAAGTTCTTTATTCATTTTTTTAAAGAAAATATATGCGACATCATTTACTTCTTACTTCGTTCATTTTCTCTAGTTTAGTCCTGGCCGCTCAGTCGAAAGATGAAAAAGCTATTCTATCTATTTTAGATCAGCAAACTATTGCCTGGAATAAAGGTGATTTAGACCATTTTATGGTTGGCTACATAGAGAGTGATTCTCTTATGTATATCGGCAAGTCTGGGGTTACTTATGGCTATAGCTCAACCCTTGAGAATTATAAAAAGAATTATAACGGCCCAGATAAGATGGGCACCTTGAAGTTTGATATTCTTCATTTGAAGCGATTAGGGCGTAAACATTACCTAGTTGTTGGTCGATGGTCGCTTAAGCGAAACGCTGGTGATGTTGGCGGCCATTATACCCTTACCTTTGAAAAGCAACACGGGAAATGGGTTATTATTTCTGACCATAGTAGCTAAGCCTACGCAACCATTTCCTAGATATTTACCTCTTTCTCAAAATCATTTTATATGTTTCTTATTATCCTCGGTATTATTGTTTTTGTAATTGGTGCATCGTTATTACGCTCAGAAAGTCCATTCAGTCGATTCGCCGGACAAATTAGAGTAACCGGTATAGTCATTCTCTCCATTGGAGTTCTCACCGCATGTGTAAAGCAGGTTGATGCTGGTTATGTTGGCGTTAAGTCATTATTCGGTAAAGTGCAGAATGAGAGCCTTTCTAGTGGATTGAATTTTATAAATCCACTGATGGATGTTACCACAATAGATGTAAGAACACTGAATTATACCATGAGTGGTGTTCACGATGAAGGTGCAAAGTCTGGCGATGATGCTATAAAAGTATTGACATCAGATGGATTGGAAGTCACTATTGATCTTTCGGTTCTTTATCGTGTAAATCCTGCAGAGGCTGGTAGAATGCTTAGAGAGATTGGAGTAGACTTTGAAGATAAGATTGTAAGACCGATAACAAGAACAAGAATTAGAGATAATTCGGTGTATTACGAGGCGGTTGCCTTGTACTCTACTAAACGTGATGAATTTCAGACTAGAATTTTCAAAACCATTGAAACAGATTTTAACAAGCGCGGCCTCATCCTAGAAAACCTGTTAGTTAGAAATATTACACTCCCCGCTTCAGTAAAATCAACCATTGAGCAAAAAATCAATGCTGAGCAAGAAGCACAAAAAATGCAGTTTGTGCTACAAAAAGAAAAGCAAGAAGCAGAGCGTAAAAGAGTAGAAGCGCAAGGTATAGCAGACTATCAGCGTATAATCAGCATGAGTTTGAGTGATAGGCAGTTACAGTACGAACAGATTCAAGCGATGAAAGAACTAGCGAAATCAGCAAATTCTAAAATAATTGTTATGCCGTCTAAAGGCACTCCAATTATTTTAGATTCAAAGTGATAATTAACATGTGATAAGTTATTAGATGTGCATTTGATAAATCCTCGGCTTATGGTTGGGGATTTATTATTTAAATCAATGATTCATCAAAGATGGGATTTCCACAATCTTTTGAAAAGCTTGAAAAGAAAATAAAAGCTAATAATTAACCAAGTATAAAAAATTACGGTTCCAGTTATATGCTCGTTTTCGATGATGGCAAATCCGAATTTCAATCCAACAAGGGTATTAATGAGTAGCCACACTAATACAGAGAAGAGTGACCATACAATCTTTTGAAGAAATTCTCTTACTTCTGGTTCCATGGTGCTTCTAACAATTTATAGTTTATAAAGTTCGAAGATGACTTTCTCAGGGTTATCTTAGAATACGTTTTATAATGACAGGATCATCATCTTTATGTATACTGAGAAAATAGTACCCTGAGGAAAGTGTCATTGATGGAACCACAATTTGGTCTTGCCCATTAAATCCGCCATATCGTTTTCTCCAAACTACTTGCCCTGCTGAGTTATGTAGCGACAGATGCAGAACTCCTTCGGTCATATTTCTTAGTAGAACGTTAAAGGCATTACCTACCGGGTTAGGGAATACCACGATATTGTCTTTTGTCGGAAATACTTCTACTTTCCCAACTGTATTATTTGCAGCAATAATCATTAAATCAGGATCGATATATGCCGTATCTGGGATAAATCCTATGTTGAATAAATTTGCTTGTCCATTCTTTATATGGTCAATTATTATAGTAGTATCTCTTGTTCCATTTTTGAAAAGTATTGGAACAGGCATTTCAAAGAAAAGCACTGAGGTGTCTGAAGTTGTTTGTGAAAGAATGGTTTGAATCGTTCTATTGCCTACTGTTGCCCATTGTAAATTATAACTTGGGAAACCTTGACTATAAACCCAGTTGTTAAAAAATCCACTTAGGTCCTTGCCGCTAGTTTTTTCAAAATGCTTTTGTAGATCTGGAGTTAAAGCGTAGCTGAAGTTCAATTGAGGGTCATTAAGATAATTTCTGACTGATTGAAAAAAGACTGAATCGCCAAGTTTCCAGCGCAACATTTTTAGCACCCATGCTCCTTTTTTATACGTTAATCTAGAGTCAAATATTTTCCCTACAGAGCTAGTATCTTGAACGTACACAGAACCATTTGGTTTTGACGTGATGCTTTTGAGTTGTGTGGTATATAATGAAATCAACTCTGCTTTTGTATGATTTTTTTCGATGTTAAAATTGGTACAGAATTCAGCAAAACCCTCATTTAGCCAAGTGTCTTTCCAAGATCCGCAAGTTATCTTATCTCCAAACCACTGATGAGCCATTTCGTGCACAATTAAATTTTCGCTCATATTATTCATGAACGAATTAGTTTGGTGTTCCATCCCACCTGAAAATCCAAATTGTGTATGTCCGTATCGTTCGTTAATAAATGGATAGGGCGTAAAAGTGTTATGTAAGAGGGTCAACGTTCTTTTGGTAATGGCAGTTGCTGCAAGAAAATCACTTTCTTTTTCTGGGTATGCATGATCCATTAATGGCATCATTACATTACCCAGTGCTATGCTATCTCTTAAGATGGTATAATTGGTTGCAGCAAACGCTACAAGGTATGTTGCAATAGGGTATCTATGTTTCCAATAGGATGTCTTTTTATCATTCTGTATATTTTCACCAATAAGTACACCATTGCTTGATGAGGAATATATAGCGGGCGTAGTAATGGAAATATCCATGGAGTCCGCTTTGTCATTCAATCCATTTTTACATGGCCACCAATCTCTTCCGCCATACGGTTCACTCAAAGTCCAGAGTACTGGAATGTTATTGTGTAAACTGTTTTTGAAAGAAGTTATGCCTGTGGATATAGGCGGAATGCCTTGATAAAATATGGTGATGTAGTCAATAGTGCCTTTTTCGATAAATCCTTCAAAATTTACAATTAAACTGGTATCATATGGCCTATAAAAGGGTATTTTGGCATTGTGGAAGAGTATGCTGTCGACTAGGAGTTGATCTGCAAGATCTAGCGTGATAGTATTGGCCCGTTCAGTAATTGTAAAGCCAATCTTCACATCACCCTTAATATACCTAATTGCAGGATCTACTTCCCAATTGCACCCTAGATAATGAATATCAAAATTTGAGGATGCTTTTGAATATAAAGAGGGGTTTAACAGCATCTCTTGCTTGAGTTCTGCTGATTTTTGTTCCATGTTTGCGATTTGGAAGGTCTCATCATAAAGGATTGTCTTCCTTTGCGCGACAGATGTTGTGATGAAGCACGAAAGCAACTGTATGATTATAAAGTGCTTTGCGCTTAAGATGTAGATGATTTGGGAATAGCAGTATCTTGCTGTTTTATTCATGGTCTCTGCAAATCTACGCAACGAACTAGACTTTCATTTATTTTTACATAACAATGCACCATTTTAATCGATCCGATACCATTAATTTTTTATCAAAACTTAGTTTTAAGCGATGTTGGAATGCATGTAAAATTCTCTCCAGTTATTATTTGAGTCGGCTTATCTCAAAACCTATTATTTGGGGCTTACCTGTTTCAATCTCCGTTGAGCCTACTACGGCATGCAACCTTTCTTGTCCTGAATGCCCGAGTGGATTAAAATCCTTCACCCGCGCCACTGGGACTATAAAAATTGATTTTTTTAAGGAGACAATAGATGCTATTCATAAGCAATTAATATACCTGAGTTTTTATTTCCAAGGTGAACCATTCTTGAATAAAGGGTTTTTAGACATGGTCTCTTATGCCTCATCCAAGGGAATTTATACTGCAACCTCAACCAATGCTCATTTTTTGACGGATGAAGTTGCTCGCAAAACAATCGAAAGTGGCTTGGATAGATTGATCATATCGTTGGATGGCATTGATCAACAAACGTATGAGCAATATAGAATTGGAGGAGATATTGAAAAAGTTTTGGCTGGGGCAAAGCATATCATTCGTTGGAGGAAAGAGCTTAAAAGTAAAACTCCATTAGTGGTATTTCAATTTTTAGTAGTCAAACCCAATGAACATCAGGTAAACCAAGTGAAAGCTCTTGCCAAGGAAATTGGTGTTGATGATGTTTGGTTTAAGACAGCACAGATTTATGATTTTGCAAAAGATCCTAACAACCTCATTCCAACTATTGATCGATTTAGTAGGTACAAAAAAAATAAAGAAGGTGAAACCGTTCAAAAAAACAAACTTCAAAATCATTGTTGGAAAATGTGGCATAGCAATGTAATGACTTGGGACGGGAATATCGTTCCATGTTGTTTCGACAAAGATGCCAAGCATCTACTTGGTAGTCTAACTGAGTCATCATTGAAAGATATATGGGGGAGTGGAAAATATGTGCAGTTTCGTAAAGATGTGATGCAAAGCAGGAAAAATGTGGATATTTGTTCTAATTGCAGTGAAGGGCTAAAAGTATGGAGTTCATAACTGAAAAATGTTTACAACATGACACAGTTCAATAATAGAATAAGGCAAGTCGTTTTATTGCTTGTGATTGCTTTTTTGGGTTTTTTAATTTGTAAAGAACTGTTTGTGTTTTTACCAGGCCTTCTAGGGGCACTCACATTTTATATTCTGGGCAGAGAAAGATTTTTTGCTATGACAGAAAAGAGAGGATGGAAGCCAGGACTAACAGCACTTGCCATAATTTTGTTTTTTCTTATTTTGATTGCCGGACCGATTTACTATACTATTGTTTTATTATCTCCACGTATCACTGCTATTTTTTCGCATACAGATGAGTTGATGATAGGGGTGAAGGCAATGTCACAAAAAATAAAATCTGTTACAGGGCAAGATTTGTTAACTGAGGAAAACTTTAATTCTCTTCAGAAAAATATCACAAATTTTATTCCCACATTTCTCAATAGTTCTGCTATGGTTCTCAGTAATTTATTGGTCATGTTTTTTGTTCTGTATTTTATGTTCACTGGAGGGCGAGCTATGGAAAATGTTATTAGAGGGTTTATCCCACTTCATCAGGAAAGTATTTTGGCACTTGCACATGAAACAAAAAACATGGTCAAGGCTAATGCTATTGGTATACCATTGATTTCGTTGGTTCAAGGACTAACAGCATGGCTCGGGTATACTATTTTCGGATTGAACGATGCTATAATGTGGGGCTTTCTAACAGGAGTTTTTGCATTTTTCCCTATTGTTGGCACTATGATGATTTGGGTCCCATTGGTGATATTTCTCTATGCGCAGGGGCAGACATCTCATGCAACGGGTTTGCTGATTTATAGCCTGATTATTACTGGAAATATTGATTACCTCACTCGGGTAACCTTAATGAAAAAAATAGGAGATATTCATCCGTTGATTACAGTATTTGGAGTGATTGTAGGGCTTCAGCTCTTTGGTTTTATGGGATTTATTTTTGGCCCACTCATTTTTAGTTATTCCATTATTTTAGTGAAAATTTATGCGCACGAATTTGTAGACTCAACCCGCAATACAATTTAATTTTATCGCTATGGCGTTAGAAAATGAAATTAAACAACAAAGTTTCAAGAGTGAAGACCAAAAAGGGAGTATCAATGTTATCTATACCTACCATTGGATAATTGAACGAGTAAAAGATTTTTTAGCTCCAGAAAAAATTACTCATCAACAATTTAATATACTAAGGATTTTAAGAGGGAGTGACCCGCAGCCACTCTCAACACTTACCATTAGAGAGAGAATGCTCGATAAGATGAGTGACACCAGCAGGATAGTAGATAGAATGGTTATTAAAGGACTTGTTACTAAACGTCTATGCGCAACAGATAAGCGGCTAGTTGATGTTAGCTTGACTCAAGAAGGAAAAAAATTGTTGGCTCGCTTGGATAAACGGAATTGTGAAATGGAGCAAATTATGTCAAATCTTAATAAATCAGAATTAGAAACATTAAATGCATTGCTGGATAAATTGAGAAGTGTAGAGTAATGTTTTTTTTGCTGTGTTGATGCAATCTGTCATCTGATTTTAAATAGTGTAGGGATTTAGACTGAATTATTTTTTTTCCATTTTATTCACATACTCAAGTGACCCTAATCGTACACGAAGGGGTAGTTTTGTTTTCTTTTCAAATTTCCATTCCTGTTTGCAAAAAAATCCAAGTTGCTTATAGCTATGATCTGATTCAATTAGTCTTTGGAAGGGTTGTTTTTTTTCATAAAAATCTACTCGAGCTGAATCGGCAATTTTGGTTGGCAATTGTTTAGATTGTCCAACTGATGGCATGTTGATTCCAAAGAAAATCAGGATAATAAACAGTATACGTTTCAATAGTCTTCCTTTTGTATGTAAATTTACATCCGAATTAATTATCAATTAAAACTGACTTCGATTTTTAATGGCTCTCTCTCAGGGATTATATCAAAAACTACAGCAAAAGCTTTCTCCTCAGCAAATTCAATTGATGAAACTGCTTCAGGTTCCAACTTCTCTTTTGGAAGAACGGATCAAAGAGGAGATTGAGGAAAATCCTGCATTAGATATAGGCTCTGAGGAATCGGAAAGTCAAGAAAAAGAGGAAATTGAAGATTTGCCCGAAGCAGATGAAAGCTTAGCTGATGAAGTTGCAGAGTTGGATAGTGATGATCAATATGAGTACGATTCATATTTAGATGAAGATGAAGTTGGGGAGTATAAGCTGCGGGATGATCATGTTCCTGAATTGCCAGTTAATGCCCCTATTTTACATTCTGTATCTTCTACATTACATGAAAGTTTAACGGAGCAGCTTGCTTTGTTGAATTTGGAGCCACTGCTATACAAAGTTGCCGAACAAATTATTGGCAGTATTGATGACGATGGATATCTGAGGAGGGATACTAATTCAATTGTTGATGATTTAGCGTTTAAACAAAATATCGTTGTAGACAATAAGGCAGTGGAAGAAGTGATTAGAAAAATTCAACATTTCGAACCCTTTGGCGTAGCGGCAAGGGATGTTCAAGAATGTTTGCTGATACAACTTCGTAGGAAAGTGTTAGATCATTCATCGCCTTCACTTAAATCTGCATTGAGAATTATCGATTTTCACTTCGACGAGTTTACGAAAAGGCATTTCGATAAGATTGCAAAATCCTTGGAAATTGATGAAGCAACCCTTAAATCAGCCATGCAGGAGATTAGGCGATTAAATCCAAAGCCCGGTGCTCAACTCAGTTCCTTAAATAAGGCAGAACAATATGTTGTTCCTGATTTTTTTGTATTTAATAATGCTGGAGAACTTGAGCTTACGTTAAATCAAAAAAATGCCCCTGATTTAAAAATCAGTAGTGAATACAAAGAAATGTTACGTGATTATGAAAAGGGAAGTAAAAAAGACAAGAGACAAAAGGAAGCAGTGTTGTTCATCAAGCAAAAAATAGACTCAGCAAAATGGTTTATCGATGCCATTAAGCAACGCCATGAAACATTGATTCATACCATGCAGGCAATTATTCAGCATCAGCGTAATTTTTTTCTAACTGGTGACGAGACTTCGTTGAGGCCAATGATCCTAAAAGACATCGCTGAAAAAACATCGCTTGATATTTCTACGATTAGTCGCGTTGCAAACAGTAAATTTGTTCAAACCGAATTTGGTACGTTTCGCTTGAAATATTTTTTTAGTGAAGCCCTCAGTACAGATACTGGTGAAGAAGTTTCCACAAGAGAAGTCAAAACAATTTTACATGAATTGATCTTGGCAGAAAATAAAAGAAATCCCCTGAGTGACGATACCCTTACAGAAATGCTCCAGGGGAAAGGGTATAACATTGCGCGAAGAACAGTAGCTAAATACCGTGAACAATTGAATGTGCCCGTTGCACGTTTACGAAAAGAACTCTAAATCGATATGATGAAAGATCTAGATCAAACTCAAGAATATCCAAAATACATGATTGTACTTGCAAGAGTATTGTCTTTTGTTTTTCATCCTCTCTTTGTTGGAGTGTTGATGGCCTTTTATCTTATCTACCTTCATCCAACATATTTTTTAGGCTTTAGCGGAAAAAGTAAGTTGCTTAAATTAATGACTGTCATAAACAACAATGTGTTCTTCCCAATGCTTGTTGTTGCCTTATTGAAAGGCCTTGGCTTTAGTAAGTCAATTCATCTTTCAACTCAAAAGGAAAGAATAATTCCATACATAGCTAGTATAACATTTTTCTTTTGGACCTATTATGTTTTTAGAAGTCAGCCTGAAACACCTCGTATTATTGTTAATATGTGCCGTGCCATGTTTTTTGCATCTAGTGCTGCATTAATAATTAATAATTATTTCAAGATTAGTATGCATGGAATTGCTTGTGGAGGAATGCTTGGATTAGCCTATCTCATGATTGCCGATGGAACAGTGTCTTCTGGTATTCCTATCATGACATCACTATGCATTACTGCATTGGTCATAACGGCTAGAAAGATAGCATCAAACCATACATGGTTTGAATTGATAACAGGCTTGTTGGTTGGACTACTATGCCAGATGACAGCCTTGTGGTTTTAAAAAAAGACCCAGCCTAAAAAGACCGGGTCGGATTAACCATTCTAAGATCCCATTTAACCATTTATTATTTCAGAGCCATTTAAGTATTTTCTATCTGGATAGTAGATAAAAATCAAGTTTCCATTTTTTATTTTATTGATGACCTTAGTATTTATTGATTTTGGAAGTGCTGGGCAGCCATAACTTCTGCCTAAAAATCCTTTCGAATGAATGAATGACTCATTTGCATAATCTGCCCCATGAATTACAATAGCACGTTCATAAGCTTTATCATTAAATCCTGGCTCCATTCCGTTTAGTTGTAACGAGTACCCATTGGATCCTATATAAGGGTCTCCGGTGAGGTAAAAGCCAAGACTACTTTGATGTGAATTAGTTTTATTTGAGAATGCTTTTGCGAATTCCATTCCTGAATTTCTTCCGTGTGCAACTACCGTATTGAATAGAATTTTTTGCATTTTAAGATCAACTACTACCATGCGTTTTTCAGAAGAAGACTTTGTAAAGTCAATAATCGTTAAAATGCTATCGGAACTTGTTCTACCTAGTTTATTTAATTTTTCGAAACCCAAATAAGCAAGGGCAAATACATTTTCAGGTAATCCAATAGATGCTAAAGAGAGCTGTTTATAAAATTCATGAATTTGAGTTGAAGTTGACCCAATGGAGTGGCGTTCGTGGTTGATGGAAAACAATGAATTGTTATTCCGTTTTACTATTCGAGTGCCCGTAGCAAACGAAAATAACGAAACGAGTGTGATGGCCAGTAATAAGCCTGAGATTGATTTTTTCATTAGGTTGGATTTGGACATAGTGAAAACGTATTTGAGTGGTTAATATTGTTTTTACTAATGCAAAGAAAACCAATCTCCCCGTTGAAAGCCTTATTCGTATTGGGTTTAACATTTTTTCGGGTATATTTTAATCAGGTTTTAACAAGTGATTTTCTTTTAGGTGTATATATTTTTACTTTTTAGCAATTTTGCCCTATAGAGTTAGTAAACAAAGTTTTACAACTTTATAACCATCAAGTTGTTATGGAAGCATGAAGTACTATTCTATAGAGGAAATGAAATCTTGGGAACGTTTCTATAGGGCAAATTTTATTAACTCCTTGAGTGGATTTAAGCCAATAAGCCTTGTATCGACCATCAATTCAGATGGAGTTCCGAATTTGGCCCTATTTAGTAATATCATTCATCTAGGGTCAGATCCTGCATTAATAGGAATCGTTAATCGGCCAAGAGAAGCATCTCCTCATACCCTAGGCAATATTGAATCTAACGGTCTTTTTACCATTAATCATGTTCATAATAGTTTTGTGGAGGCTGCACATCAAACGAGTGCTAAGTATGCATTCGACGTGAATGAATATGATGAAATTGGATTGACGGCTGAGTATAAACAGAATTTTAGTGTTCCCTATGTGAAGGAAAGTTTAGTGCAATATGGGCTTGAATTAGTAGAAATCATTCCAATCAAAGCAAATAACACCTTTCTGATTATTGGTAAGTTGAAGCAGGTATTTATAGATGAAACAATTGTTTCTGATGACGGATTCATTAATATCCAGCAAAGCGGTTCACTTGCAAGCCTAGGCATGGATGCCTATTATGAAACTATACCATTAAAGCGTTTCAAATACGCTAAAGTTGGTATACCAGCACAAGAATTATCTTTTTGATTTATTGATTCTTGAGGTGAGGGTTATTCAACTTTATAATCTACTACAATTACTTTTTCAACATGAGGCCCTACTAACTGCTTGAATTGAACATGTGCCGGGTGATCTTGGTATACATTATCTCTATCAGCTGCGTTAGCAAATGTAACGGCAAAGCAATGTGTTATTCCTTGATCTAAATGTTCTGGACTGTCATTTAGCCCCCATTCAAATCCTTTAATAACCGGTATTTGATTTTTCAATGAAATAAAGGCAGATATGATGCTGTCAACAGAAGCTTTTGAGCTTGCTTCTTTGAATTTAAACATTACAATATGCTTGTACATTCCTTGTGGGTTATTTTTTTTCTGTGCTTCTGCATGTAAATTTAATAGAAATAGTGCAGCAATGATAAGGTATGTTGATTTCATGATAAGGTTGATATAATGAATAAATAAAATGAGTTTAAAACATGTTCATGGGGTCTCCAACAATACGAAGCTTTTCGTCAAACTGATTCAGTTGCGCTATGTCTTCGTTCGAAAGTTGAAAGTCGAAGATATTAAAGTTTTCGCTTAACCGATTTCTATTTGAAGATTTTGGTATGCTAGAAATATTTTGTTGAATAGCCCATCGTAAGATTATTTGTGCCGGTGTTTTGCCATATTTATTTGCTAAGGCAACTAGCCTTTCATCGTTAAATCTTTTACCACGAAGTAGAGGTGTATAGGCCTGAAGTTGAATTTTTTTTAATCTACAATAGTCAAGCTCATGTTTCATCATAAGGTAGGGGCTGAACTCTATTTGGTTGACCGCAGGTGTTATCGATGCATATTCCTCAAGTTCTTTTAGAAAAGGAAATAGATAGTTGCCTGTGCCAATTGCCCTTACTCGACCTTCTTGATATATTTTTTCAATAGCTTTCCAGGTTTCCTTTCTTTTTCCTTTGATTGGCCAATGAATGAGATACAGGTCAACATATTCTAGGTTTAATAATTTTAAGCTTTCATCAAAGGCCCTCAAGGTGTTGTCGTATCCTTGATTAGAATTATTGACTTTGGTCGTTATAAATAGTTCACTTCTTTTTACATTACTTTCTCTAATTGCTATCCCAACTTGTCTCTCATTGAAATACATTTCTGCAGTGTCAATAAGTCTATAGCCAATCTCAATGGCATTTTTTGTTGCTTGGATTGCCTCATCTCCATGCATATTATATACGCCTAAGCCTAATAATGGCATTTCTATACCATTGTTTAAGGTTGTAAATACTTGATGTTGTTGTTCTATTCCCATGAAGTCAATCCCAATAGTTTTTTACCTAAATCATTGAGTATTGCTGTTTGGTATTTGGTTTTCTCCCAGTTCCTTGGGTCACCTGGAAATGCATAACCTTCTGGCGCAATTCTATTTTGCCATGATGCTAACCTCCATTGCCTTTGTTGCTCATCGTTTTCTTGCACAGGCATCATGGATATATATTGTGCGATCCGAACTTTATCCTTACTGAGGTTTGGTCTGATGCCATGTGGCAGTAGGCTATTGAAAATAAGCATATCTCCTATTTCAAGCTTTACTTTGATCAGTTTGTCTAGGTATTGGCTGGTATCCGGCTGAAAGCGATTTCTATCTTCTGGTTGGGTTAACTTCCATGTATCATATTCTCTCATTAGTGCTGGAATGCATTGAAATCCGCCCATATTCTCATCAGTTTGATCTGCAAGTGCCAAAACACCTTGTACATTTTGTGGTTTTGTTTCAGGGTCATAATCCCAATGTATAAACCCCTTGAATTCAAATCCTTCTCTCATGGGAAAATTTAAGTTCGCCCTATCAATGGTTACCCAAAGTTTTTCTGTGCCCCAAACATCAACAAATGCATCATAGATTTTTTGCGACTGCCTATTATCCCACAATACCTGATGATTATATACTTCAACCATACCGCTATTGGTTAGCTCTTTCATCCGCATTTCTGCTCTTGGTGGCGCATACCATGTGTCTATATTATTTGGGTCTTTTTCTTCAAACTCCCACAGAAAATCTGCGGTTTTTTTAGCTTGTTCTACACTGATCGCACCTTTAATAACAACATATCCATTTTCTTTCCAAAAAAGCCAATCGGATTCACTGAGTACTCTTAGTGGCTTGCCATTAGATCTATCATTTAGTAGAAGCTGACTGCTGGTTGCGGTGGATGGATTTCCGGGGATGTCTTTATGCGCAGCATTAGGCATCATTGTGGGTTGCATAGAGTGTTGCATGTAGATGTTTTTTTAGCTTCTTAAAATTAAGCAATGCTTTGATTTGAAGTGCAAACAATTTTTCAATGGCTTCTTATCCATTATCTTTGCCCTCGAAAATTCAAAATATATGTCACTTCTTGTTGTTGGAACCATGGCCTTTGATGCAATTGAAACCCCTTTTGGCAAAAGCGATCGAATCATTGGGGGAGCTGCTACATACATTGCATTAAGTGCTTCAAATTTTATAAAACCTATTAAGCAAATCTCTATTGTGGGTGGTGATTTTCCACAAGAAACACTTGATGAGCTTACCGCAAGAGGAGTTGATCTTGAAGGGGTAGAAATAAAAAAAGACCAAAAGTCTTTTTTTTGGAAAGGGAAGTATCATTTAGACATGAATGAGCGTGATACGCTAGATACACAACTTAATGTGCTCGCCGAGTTTAATCCAATTGTTCCTGAGAGTTATCAAGATGCTGAGTTTGTTATGCTTGGAAATTTAGTTCCTGCAATTCAGCACAGCGTCCTCAAGCAAATGAGAAACCGTCCTAAGCTCGTTGTGATGGACACCATGAATTTCTGGATGGAAACGGCTATGCCCGACCTTGAGGAAGTACTAAAGCATGTAGATGTTTTATTGGTGAATGATAGCGAAGCTAGGCAGCTAAGTGCTCAATTCTCATTGGTTAAAGCAGCCAAAGAGATTATGAAGATGGGTCCTAAATATGTAGTGGTTAAAAAAGGTGAACACGGTGCACTGTTATTTCATGAGGACAAGGTATTCGTTGCGCCAGCCCTACCTTTGGAAGATATATTTGATCCAACAGGTGCTGGGGATACATTTGCTGGTGGCTTCATTGGTCATCTTGCTAAAACGAAAGACATCTCTTTTGAAAATATGAAGTCAGCCATCATCATTGGTTCTGCTATGGCGTCGTTTTGTGTAGAAAAATTTGGTACAACAAGACTAAAAGAAATTTCAAAAGAAGAAATCAATGATCGTATTCATTCTTTTGTTGATTTGGTCAACTTTGAGATTGCATTAATATGATTGAACTAAGCAATTAGATATCGTTAGGTTTTCTAGAAAATATCTATAGGGATTAGTTAACCACTATCCCTTTTTTTATTCTTAGTCTTCCTCCTTTCAAATCCATGCTCTCTACTAGTATAATATAGAGCCCAGGACTTACCCGTCTTTTTTTATTGTCTAGTCCATCCCAAAATAAATTACCAGTTGTTCCACAAAGTTGATTGTCTATCGCTTTAGTAACCATCACACCGTTTTGATCAAATACATAAACTGACATGAGGTTGTCAGGCACTAAAAAATTGTATTGGATAGTAAGGTAATCGTCTACCCCATCATTGTCTGGACTAAAATAATAGGGTAGTATACGAATTGGACTATGGGTAGAGTCTTCATTATCTTGTTGTGAATTTTTTCTTGTTGGTGTCCCATAACCACTGGAAGCTGAGGCAGAATGCCAATTACTAGATGTTGAGGTGGGTACCATTGGATTTATTCGTTCTAGCGATACACCTGATTTTTCTCTAAGTAATGGAAAGTGTAGCTTGTCTGAATAATCGAACTCATCAAGTATTTTTCCTTGTTGTGTGAGAATGATTACCTGTCCTTTGTCGTCTGGATAGGAAGGCATGGTTTTCATTTCTAAAAGATTATCACTATTCGTGTTTCTCCAATGACTGACAATGAAAGCAGTATCTGTACTAATTGTGAAGTACTCGTTAGGGAAAATATTAAAATCCTCTTTTGATGTGACATAGCTTTTCCCTAGTTCGCCTGTTTCGTTTTTGTTGGATAAATAAATATCCTTTGCATTAATAACGTGAGAAGAGTTATTGTATAATTCTACGAAATCAGCTCCTTCGATTGGTGGATCAAAAAGTACTTCGTTGATAATTAGTTCGTTCGTTTCAGGAAACTTAATTAATCCTGTTTTGATGTTTATGGTATCTTGTAAAAGGCTTGCGCAATGATTAATTGGACCAATGTTGAGGTCATACAATTTATTTTCAGTGATTGCTGTGTTGAATGTGAGGTTAACATCTTTAAATAAAGGTCCAATTGGCAATGCAGATAAGGGATGGATATTTTCTTCGCCCAATGAATAGTTTGCGGCTAGTGAAAGTGAAAGACTATCGGCTCCTTGATTAAAGTGCATTATGAGTTGTGTTGGATTTAACGCAATGCATTGTAGTCCAATTATGGTTTCTTCTATGCCAGTAGAGTTGTATATACTATTCTCAAAACCCGGTGTGCCACCTGAGTAATGCATACTGGCACTCCAGTTATTTTTATCGCAAGGCCTTGTTGGGTCAATCATTTCCAGGCTCCACCCTCCTTCGGCCTTAATGGGGTTATTGTACCATTTCTTGATGTATTCAACTGCATG
>CANKGM010000007.1 GCA_947481355.1 Chitinophagaceae bacterium | reverse complement strand
TACCTTATTAGAGAGCAACGCCACATTACTAAAAAAATGGGGTGGGGACATTAGCCAAGAGCATGTTTTTGAAAACACCATTATTATTCCGCCGGTAAGTATTGCTCATGGATGTTCAATAAAGAACGCAATTATTGGTCCAAATGTTTCAATTGGAGAAAAATCTATAATAGAATATTCTATTGTAAAAGATTCAATCGTCGGCTCGTTTTCTAAGCTATACGATGTTGTTTTGAATGACTCCTTAATCGGTTGTGATACAGAGATAAAAGGAGAAACACGCACATTGAATATTGGTGATAATACAGAAATTGATTTAGGATAAAATGACTTCTATATGTTGAGCCATATCAGTCATGAGGCTGAAAAGTTATTCTTCTTTTTGCCTAGCTAATTCTTCCAACCATATTCTTAGGTATAACCCATTCATCGAATTCAGCTTCAGTTAAGTAACCTAGTTTCACTGCCATTTCTTTGAGTGTGGTTCCTTCTTTGTGTGCTTTTTGAGCAATTTCGGCTGCTTTGTAATACCCTATTTTGGTATTGAGTGCTGTTACAAGCATGAGAGAATTATTTAAGTGCTTGTCGATATTAGCATATAATGGCTCAATACCAATAGCGCATTTTTCGTTGAAGCTTAGGCATCCATCTCCAATAAGTCGAGCACTATGTAAGAAGTTATAAATCATCATTGGCTTAAACACGTTGAGTTCGAAATGGCCAGTTGCGCCTCCGATGTTTATGGCTACATCATTGCCCATTACCTGCGCTGCAATCATAGTTAAGGCCTCACATTGTGTAGGATTTACTTTTCCTGGCATAATGGAAGAGCCTGGTTCATTGTCGGGTATGAAAATTTCTCCTATGCCACTTCTAGGTCCTGAAGATAACATGCGAATATCATTGGCAATTTTCATTAGGCTAACAGCCACTGTTTTTAATGCGCCATGTGCTTCAACAATAGCATCATGTGCAGCAAGCGCCTCAAATTTATTTTCTGCCGTTATGAATGGTAGTCCAGTTAATATCGCAATATGATTTGCAACATTTTCAGCATAGCCATCTGGCGTGTTGATTCCTGTTCCAACTGCTGTTCCTCCTAAAGCTAATTCAGAAAGATGTGCCAACGTATTTCTAATGGCTTTTAGCCCGTGGTCAAGTTGGGATACATATCCACTAAATTCTTGCCCAACAGTCAAAGGGGTAGCATCCATGAAATGTGTCCGGCCAATTTTTACTACTTGCATATAGGCTAGACTTTTTTCGGCAAGTGTATTTCTCAATTTTTCTATTCCGGGAATCGTTACTTCGATAAGCATTTTGTATGCAGCAATATGCATTGCAGTTGGAAATGTATCATTTGAAGATTGTGATTTATTTACATCGTCATTTGGGTGTAAAAATTTTTCTTTATCTGTTAGGTTTCCTCCGTTTATCACATGCCCTCTATAGGCTACAACTTCATTTACATTCATATTGCTTTGTGTTCCACTACCCGTTTGCCAAACCACCAAGGGGAAAGCATTCTCAATTTTATTTTCTAATATCTCATCACATACGACCCCAATTAATGTTGATTTCTCTGCTGATAATACACCTGCCTCAAAATTAGTTATGGCTGCTGCCTTTTTTAAGTAAGCAAATGCATGGATAATTTCTTTTGGCATCTTATTGATGTCTTGTGCAATTTTAAAATTATCAATGCTTCGTTGCGTTTGAGCACCATAATATGCATTTGCAGGTACTTTCACTTCGCCCATTGTGTCTTTTTCAATCCTGTATTCCATGAATTTGTTTTGAGTGTACAAAGTTAATGATTCTCTCTTTTTATTGACTTGACTATCATTTGAAATTCGGTTTTCTTTTTTCAAGAAATGCTGATACGCCTTCAGTCTTCTCATCACTTGAAAAACATTTTCCAAACGAATCCGCTTCAGTTTGATAACCAATTCCTTGATCACGATCACTTGCGTTTGTTGATTTTATCAGTTGCTCTAAAGCAAATTTTGGTTTGCTTACTATAGCTCTCATTTTAATTTCTGCTGTTTGTAAAAGTTCATCAGGTTTACATATCATATTTATAAGCCCAACTCTATATGCCTCTTCCGCATTCATTAATTCTCCTGTCATCATCATTTCCATTGCCCTTCCTTTTCCAATCAGTCTTGGTAGTCGCTGGGTGCCACCATATCCAGGAATGATGCCAAGATTGATTTCTGGTTGTCCAAATTTTGCCTGTTCAGATGCTATCCTAAAGTGACAGGATAATGCAAGTTCACATCCTCCACCTAATGCATATCCATTTACAGCGGCAATAATTGGTTTTTTACTTTCTTCTATTTTTGAAAATATGGATTGACCTTTTTTAGATAACTCTATACCAAGTTCATTTGGAACTTCTAGAAACTCGCCAATATCAGCTCCTGCAACAAAGGCTTTCTCACCTGCCCCTGTTATAATTGCACCTCTTATTTCTGAATGACTATTTACTAAGTCAATTGCTTTTTCAATTTCACTTAAAACTTGATTGTTGAGGGCATTCAATTTTTCTGGTCTATTGATGATTATAATCATCAATCCGTCAGTTAGATTATGTAAAACAACATTACTTTGTATCATACAGTTAAAATGATCTATTTAGGCTGACCCATTGTTTTATGTATTCAACTATTTCTGTTGATGGCGTACCTGGAGGGAATAATGTTCCTACGCCTAATTCTTCAAGTACTACTCGATCTGATGCTGGAATAATCCCACCCCCTGTTAGCAATACATCATTCATTTTTTTTTCTTGCATAAGCTTGATAATCTTTGGAAATACAGTCATATGAGCACCAGAGAGAATGCTAACGCCGATAGCATCAACATCTTCTTGTAGCGCAGTGTCCACAACCATTTGAGGTGTTTGTCTGAGACCTGTATAAATAACCTCCATACCTGCATCTCTTAATGAGGTGGCGATAACCTTTGCACCACGATCATGGCCGTCTAGTCCAACTTTTGCTACTAAAATGCGAATAGGTCTTTTATGTGGTTGATTAGGCATGATCAGGATTTGAGTTTAGTAGCATTAAGCTATGTTCAATTCTTCTGACGGTAGACTCTTTGCCAATCAAACTCGCAATCTCAAATACGGGAGGACCAAACTTACCGCCTACCAACATGATACGAAGAGGTAGTTGAAGTTCTCCTGCTTTCAATTGCTTGGAGGCAATTGCTTGTTTGAATGAATCTTCTACATTTAATGGTGTCCACTCAGATATGTTTTTTAAATCTCCAATCCATTCCTTTAAAAAGGTTGTTTTAGGCTCGTCCCATTTCGCTTTAATTGCACTCATATCAATTTCTTGAGGATCTTGAAAAAAGTAGGCAAGCTGCGTATAAAAATCATTAAGTAGTTGGCATCGGTCCTTTACTAATGGAATAAGCGCTCCTATTTTTTCTTCGGATGAGTTGATGTTATTAGTATCCAATACTTTTTTCACTAGAGGCAATAACTCGACTGCACTGCTTTTTTTTATCCATTCACCGTTGAACCATTTTGCTTTTTCGAAGTCAAATTTTGCGCCTCCTTTATGGATACGATCGATGGTGAATTTTTCTGCAAGTTCTATTAAATCAAATATTTCTTGGCTACTTCCATCATTCCATCCAAGCAATGCTAATAAGTTAATAAATGCCTCGGGTAGAAATCCCATCTCTTTGAATCCTTTGGTGATTTCACCGGATTTAGGATCTGTCCAATCCATAGCATATACAGGAAATCCTAATCGATCTCCATCGCGTTTACTCAATTTTCCTTTGCCGTCTGGTTTTAAGATTAGAGGGAAATGAGCCCATTGGGGCATTTGGTTTTTCCATCCAAGGTATTCCCATAATAAGATGTGAACAGGAGCGGAGGGAAGCCATTCTTCTCCTCGAAATGCATGACTTATTTGCATTTCGTAATCATCTACTACAACAGCCAAGTGATAGGTGGGCATGCCATCTGCTTTAAGTAGCACTTTGTCATCTACTTCGTCAGAATTAAATGTCACTTCTCCGCGAATCATATCATTCAATACAATATTTTCTGCCCTAGGCATTTTTATGCGAATCACATAGGGAATTCCACTTTCTATATTTTTTGTCACCTCATCTTCTGAAAGCGTGAGGGAATTTTTCATCTCAGCACGCGTTAAGGCATTGTATTGTGGGGAAGGGTTTGTGGATGACTTGAATTTCTCCCGCATCAAGTCTAACTCTTCTGGTGTATCAAATGCATAATATGCATACCCCATCTGAACTAATTGTTTAGCATATGATAGATATCTTGCTTTTCGTTCACTTTGACGGTAAGGTCCAAACTCACCTTGCTTATGGGGTCCTTCATCAGGAGATATTCCACACCATGCTAGGCAATTTAGAATATATTCTTCGGCGCCTTTCACATATCTGCCCTGATCAGTGTCTTCTATACGAAGAACAAATGTTCCTCCATGCTTTTTTGCGAATAAATAATTGAACAATGCTGTTCTTACTCCCCCTAGGTGAAGTCCGCCAGTTGGACTTGGAGCGAATCGTACTCTTATTTTCTTATCTGCCATAATGCAAAGATAAGCAGAACCATTTCATTAGGGACTGCCTTAAATGGCAGGTGGCTTCACCTTTTTCAAGGGAAGCCACCAATACCTACCATTTATTACCGATCAATGAAAAGCGAGTTTATCCGTTTATGAACTTTTCTATACGTTGTTCATTCACATTTATAAGTTTTAAATTATATATACCAGCAGGGTAGTTTCGGATGTCAATTGACTTTGTTCCTGGGGCAGCTTTACCAACTTGAATAATGCGACCTGAGTTGTCAACTACTTGATACTCGTAGGACTGAGTTGCATTTATCACTACGGGTTGTTGTGCTTGTTTAATTATCTTGAATATGCTGATAGTTGATTTTGAATCTATAGTTACTGTATTGCTGAATCGAATACTTCCTGTTGGTTCAATGATTTTCAATTTGTAGATGAACACTCCAGGGCTAGCAACCTGATGAATATAGCTAAGTGCATTCGCATCAGGTCTACTTAATTCTGTAAATTCGGTATTGCCTTCTGTGGTATAAAGCACTGCAATAGCTTCACCATTTTTTACAAGGTCATTTTTCCAAGTCAATTTGTTACCAAGCTTAACTCTTTCACCAGAAATTAGACTACCTAACTCTGGATTTATTATCGTGCCAGTTCCAGTTCCAGGATTCGTATTTACAGTTGCATCATTGTAAATTCCAGTAATGCTATATTCACCTAAGCTGCCATAGTCATTTTCAGTATTGATGTTTCCAGTTCCATCTACAACAATATAGTAAGTTCCTGCACTTAAAGAGGTATCAATTCTTGCATTCAATGAATCTGCGATATCATATGTGCTGATTTTTGTGCCCTTTGCATCTTGCAATTCAACTCTAATGTCAAGGTTGGCTCCGCTATACTCTTGTCCAACACTATATGGCTCAATGTTCAATTTTATTTTTCCAGATTTTAATAAGTCAAATCTAAAAATATCTTTATCTGCTGTAGTTGTTATAATCCCTACTTCAGAAAATGCGTTTCCTGAAACGTTTATATTTGCAGCTGTGTTATAAATATCTCCAAAGTCATCAGGTCTGTAAGAAAACCCGTTATTGCTTGTGATGATGCTCAAGTTATCTTGAAGGTATGAACATCCACTAGGTGTTGGTCCGAAGTTCCACTGAGTAAGATTTTTTGTGGCAACATTTCCCATAATTGGACCCCAAGAAATTTCGCCAGTTCCAGTTCCTGTATTATAAGAGCTTTTTAAGGTACACGCTGTTGTATATTTTGCTTGGTGAGATAGTCCTAGCGAATGACCACTTTCATGAGAGATTGCTTCAGCAATACGCTTTGCATCATTTGCGAGTCGATCACTGAATACGAAACAAGGTGTATCGTCACCCCAAGTAAAAGATGTAACATATGCTATGCCTGATACTGAAGGATACCAATCACTTGTTGGAGTTATTACTACACGAATACGTTGATCAAGTGGAGCTGCTAAAAATTTCGCTAAGTCAGTCGTGACATTTATATCAAAAGGCCTGAAGTCTTCAGAAACCCTATTAAATGATTCCGTGATTTGATCATCTGACATTCCAGCTGGTAAGCAATTGAGGGGTGTTCCAAAATTCCACATCGAGCTAGTTACGCTTTGACCATCAAAGTCTAGGTAGATTGTTGCTTTTGCAACGGGGTAGCTATTTAGTGAAGGAGTAGCTTTTGTTTCTACTATACCAACAAAAGTTATCATGGTTAGGATTGAGTAAAAGTATTTCATAGAAGGGTAATTGTAGGGTTTGGTAAAGGATTTGGTAGGGGGTAGGGGGTGTGGATTAAAAACGGGCCTATTCGACAATCATTTCTTTTAAGTTGATTTTTGTGAGTGAACTATTTCCAGCGAGTGGTTCGCCTTTGATTTCAAATCCATCTTCAGCAGTTCGACCAATAATGCGTCCAACGTATTTGATGGATTTATCATCATTTATTCTTTTTGATATAAAGAGTTTAACCTTATTATAATTTGTGCATTCGATTACAACAGTCTGCAAGTTCGCATACACCTTGTCATTAGATTTAATCATGCCAGTAAGGTGGAAATTCTGTGAAAACTTTACATTGATTGCAGATCCTGCATTCATGTTAAAAAGGCCTTCGATAACTTTATTATCGAAATTCATTTGCTCAGGTATGCCATCAAATAATCGTTGTGCATTTGCACTTACGACAGCACCAACTGTGATTAATAATGTAAATGCAATTGAGGTAATAAAGCTTTTCATGATTTGGATTTTGAACGGTTACATGGCTATAACGGAGCTTTTTCTCCTCATAGTATGCGCCTCGTAGAAATTCAAACAAATTGAGTATTAGTACCTAGCTGGCGTAAGTTTCTTATTGCAGTAATTACGTATTTTGACGCGTAGATTTAATATGCGCCTGTAGAGAGCAACACCAATGTGCAAGCATTTATGGCTTCAATGCCTTGATTTTCAGCCATTTTTTTAACATTTTCATTTTCAGCACCTGGGTTGAAAATAATTCTGGTGGGATTAAGGGAGAAAATATAATCTATATATTCAGATTGTCTTGTTGGATTGAGGTATAGAGTTACCGTATGAATATCATGGAAATCAATCTTCTTATTGCCTACATGAACATCATTAATTTGGAATGCCGTCTTTCCAATTGCTTCAACTGGATGGCCATGAGAGCGTAAGCGGACAATAGCCATATGACTATATTGTTCAGGATTAGTAGATGCGCCAAGGACTAGTGTCTTTTTTGATGACATATTTTTTAAAATAAAAAAGCCGGTGTTAAACCGGCTTTCAATATAATATTGTTATACTAGCATGGCGAGTGGATTCTCCATGTACTTTTTAAGTGTTTGGAGGAATGACGCTCCAACGGCTCCATCTACACTTCTGTGGTCGCAGCTTAGGGTCAATTTCATCACATTTGTTGTGGTGAACCCTTCTCCTTTCTTGACAACAATTTCTTTTATTTTACCTACTGCCAAGATACAGCTGTCAGGTGGGTTGATTATGGCAGTAAATTCATCAATATCCATCATGCCAAGATTTGAAATCGTAAATGTATTCCCTGTAAAATCTGATGGTTGAATCTTTTTGTTTCTAGCCTTATCATAAAGTTCTTTAGATTCTGCGGCAATCTCTGATAAGCTTTTGTGGTCTGCAAAACGTAGCACTGGAACAATTAATCCTTCAGGTAATGCAATGGCAGATCCAATATGTACATGGTCATAGGTTCTTATGAAATCACCCATCCAACTGCTGTTTACTGCGGGATGTTTTTTTAGTGATAAAGCAGAGGCCTTAATGAGCATATCTTGAAAAGAGATTTTTGTTGGACTGAACTCATTCATTTGAGCTCTTGCTTTCATTGCATTATCCATGTTAATCTCCATCGTTAAATAGAAATGGGGCGCGGTGAACATACTTTCACCAAGACGACGCGCAATAGTTTTACGCATTGATGTGAGTTGCGTATCGGTAAATCCTTCAACGCCAGAAACCGTTGTTTTAACAACAGGCGCTGCTGTACTTACTGCATTTGCAGAACCTTTAAATTCATCAACATCCTTTTTAGTAATGCGTCCTCCATCGCCTGAACCTGCTATTTGGTTCAAGTCAATTCCTTTTTCTTTTGCAAGCAATTTAGCTAGCGGAGATGCTTTTAATCTATTATCTGATGAGTTGGATGTAGCATTTGCTAATACCGTTGTAGTATTAGGTGTTTGTGGCAAAGGAGTCGATGCTGGTTGTGATGCTGCTGTTGGGGCAGCTGAACTATTGAGACCAGGTAATAAAGCTGATATGTCTGTACCTGTCTTGCCAATGATAGCTATTACGTCATTAATTTTTGCAGATTCCCCTTCTTGAACACCTATATATAATAGAGTACCATCTGTATACCCTACTACTTCCATTGTAGCCTTGTCAGTTTCCACGTCAGCTAGGTTGTCATCGCTTTTGACAAGATCGCCAACTTTTTTATTCCATTGAACAATTTTACCCGAGGTCATGGTATCGCTTAATAATGGCATCCTGATTACCGTAACGCCTAATTGTTCTGGAGTGATAGATGGAGCTGCAGAAGCAGGAGGTGCAGGTGTGGATTGTGTGCTAGGAGTAGCAACTGGTGTTTCAGCCAGTGTGCTAACTAAATAGGGTTGAATATCTTCACCTGGAGCGCCAACTATAGCAATAATATCATTTACTTTAGCCGCTTCACCTTCATTTATGCCAATATACAATAGGGTTCCATCAGCATAGCCTATAACATCCATGGTAGCCTTGTCGGTTTCAACATCGGCAAGCGAGTCATCACTTTTTACAGGATCCCCGACTTTCTTGTTCCATTTGACGATCTTACCTTCCGTCATGGTATCGCTGAGGAGAGGCATTCTTATCACTTCGGCCATAACCTAGATTTCCGTTTTGGTTATTAAAAGGTTTGAACGTCGAAATTACGTCAAAATAGGGAAATCCAATGCTGAAAGCATAAAGATTTGCACTGAAAGGGTATTGTAGATTTAGTTGAAGTAAATCAGTAGTCTAGATCCAAATTGAGTTTGTCTCTAAGCTCTTTTATAATTGGGTACATCGTTACCATTTTGATGTACTGTTCTTTTTGTGATAAGGTTTGCTCAGCTTGAGTCTCGTTTTTATCAGAGTCTGGGTTGAGTATAATTCGAATCTGAATTTTTCGATCATTGAAGAAATCATGAACAAAGCTCAATAATGGAATTCGTTCATTTTCGATAAACTGTTGCTGAATTCTTGATTCAGCGATTATTTCAAACATTTTTTCATCAACAATATGAAGGGATGCCATTCTTAAGTTACTATGGCTCGTTACCTGGCTATTCTCCTGAAGCCTTTCCAGATACTTGGTCCAGCAAGTTGTAAGTAGGTCGTCTGATAGTAAGTGAACGGCAGCCTGGTCTAGCTTTTTATTTTGGATTTGTTCTCTTATTTTTTTTAAAGCACCTAACCCTGGACCTGCTTCTTGAACTACTTCTTTCTCCTTCTTTGTGTTGATTGGTATTTGGCTGACAGCTACACTATTATCTATTATGAGTGTTGCTTTTTGTTCGCTGGATATAACTTTTACGGTTTCTTGGATAGATGATTTAGCCGCTTCTTTTTTCGTTTCAGCAGAACGATAGGGTGTAAAGTTGATTTGCCTAAAGGCCACTGGTTTTATGTCATCAACCCGCTTTTTTTTTTCTAGACCTCCATGATTGACTAAGGTAATGGCTTGGGCAAGATGAGTCAGTCGAATGAGATGAAATTCTACATGCAATTTTTTGTTTTTCGCTTGCTTAAATCCTATTTCTGCCTCCGTTAGGATATTTAGTGCGCCAATCATGTAAGCAGGGGAAATAGTTGTGGCAAAGGATATATACTTATTCCTAAATTCTTCCACCACATGAAGTAGTCCAATAGATCTCGCATCTCTGCTTACCAATAAATTTCTGAAGAATTCGGCTAGGTTATTTAAGACCATATCCCCTTCGAATCCCTTTTTGTCTATTTCGTCAAATAAGTTAAGTACTCCAGGGAGGTCTTCTTGTTGAAGCGTCTCCAGCATTTTGAAAAAATAATCTTCGTCCAATACATTGAGGTGCTCAAGTGTATTAGCATACGTAAGAGTGCCATTAGTAAAACTGACAATTTTGTCGAGCATGCTTAACGCATCACGCATGCAGCCATCACTTTTTTGTGCAATAATTTGAAGAGCAGACGCCTCTGCATTGATCTTTTCTTTTGTTGCAATTTCTTGTAAGTGTTCAACGATATCTGAAGAAGTGATTCGTTTAAAATCGAAAATTTGGCATCTAGAAAGAATGGTTGGTATAATCTTATGCTTCTCTGTTGTAGCTAGAATAAAGATAGCATGTGCTGGAGGTTCCTCGAGGGTTTTCAAGAATGCATTAAACGCAGAAGCGCTAAGCATATGAACCTCATCTATGATATAAATTTTATATTTCCCTGCTTGTGGAGCAAAACGAACTTGCTCAGTTAGCTCTCGGATATCATCAACAGAATTATTGCTAGCAGCATCTAATTCGTGCACATTAAAAGAAGCTCCAGTGTTGAATGATAAACAGGAGGGGCATTGGTCACACGCTTCACCTTCATTTGTTAACGCTTCGCAATTGATGGTTTTAGCTAAAATTCGTGCGCATGTTGTTTTACCAACCCCTCTCGGGCCAGTGAAAAGAAATGCATGGGCGAGGTGATTATTCCTGATTGCATTCTTTAACGTTGTGGTGATATGAGATTGCCCCACTACGGTTGAAAAGTGCTGCGGTCTATATTTTCTGGCTGAAACAACGAAATTTTCCATTCACCTGCAAGATAATATAAATTGGCAACTAGGAATTGGATCCAGTATCTCAAAATCAATATTATCCCGCACAATTTCTAATTCCCAGATTTTCATAACTTCCGTCAAATTATTTCCATGGAGCGTTATATTCTCGCCTTAGATCAAGGCACTACCAGTTCACGAGCAATATTATTCAACCATCAAGGTACTATTTGTAAAGTAGAGCAAAAGGAGTTTACACAACATTTTCCCCAACCAGGTTGGGTTGAACATAATGCGAATGAAATTTGGGACTCTCAACGTGGGGTTGTGTTGGATCTGATTACATCCATGAAACTGACTGCGGAGCAAATCGCCGCTATTGGAATAACCAATCAGCGCGAAACAACAGTGGTCTGGCATCGTGAAACGGGTGAGCCAATTTATAATGCAATTGTTTGGCAGGATCGTCGCACTGCATCTTACTGCGAACAGCTTCGAAGTTTAGGGAAGGCTGATTTAATTAAAGATAAAACCGGACTAATTGTAGATGCTTATTTCTCAGGGACAAAACTGAAATGGATTCTTGATGAAGTGGTTGGGGCAAGGGATTTGGCTAATCAAGGTAAACTTGCTTTTGGTACAATAGATTCGTGGTTGTTGTGGAAATTGACTGAAGGGAGAGTACATGCTACCGACGTCAGCAACGCGTCAAGAACTATGTTGTTTAATATAAAATCACTGAGCTGGGATCAAGAATTATTAGAGCTCATGGGTATACCTCAAAGCGTTTTGCCTGAGGTGAAAAGCAATAGTGAAATGTATGGGTTTGCTTCTGGTATTGGACTTCCCTCTGTAGCCGTTGCAGGTATGGCAGGAGACCAACAGTCTGCACTGTTCGGACAAATGTGTACAGGAGTGGGTATGGTTAAAAACACCTATGGTACAGGATGCTTTATGCTAATGAATACTGGAACAAGCGCAGTGTCTTCCAAAAACAATTTGCTAACAACTATTGCCTGGAAAATAGATGGAGTTACATCCTATGCGTTAGAAGGTAGTGTGTTCATTGCAGGTGCAGCAGTGCAATGGCTTAGGGATGGATTGAAAATAATCAAAACATCAAGTGATGTTCAAGCTCTTGCATCTTCAGTTGGGGATAGCGATGGTGTTGTGGTTGTGCCTGCGTTTGCAGGACTAGGGGCACCACATTGGAATCCATATGCGAGAGGTACTATTTTTGGTTTGTCAAGAGGAACAACAGATGGACATATTGCACGTGCTACACTAGAAAGCATCGCTTTTCAAACCTATGATGTATTAAAAGCCATGGAGTCAGATGCTGGTTTGCCAATAGCTGAACTTCGTGTTGATGGCGGTGCAACTGTTAATGATTTGTTGATGCAATTTCAAAGTGATATGCTTGGTGTGAAAGTAATCAGGCCTGAAGTCATTGAAACGACTGCATTGGGGGCTGCTTATTTAGCCGGACTAGCCGTTGGTTTTTGGAAAAGCATTGAAGAGATTTCTTCTCAATGGAAAGAATCTGCTTCTTTCATTCCTCAAATGGATCTTGATAAAAAAGAAAAATATATATCTCGATGGCAGCGAGCAATCAATGCCGTTTTAGCATGGAGTCGTGCTTAGAATTTTTGTGTTACCAAATTGATTTGCTCATTATAATAATAAGCAGTGAATAGAAAAATTGCATTTGAAAAAATACAGCATACAGCTGTTTGGGATCTGGTTGTTATAGGAGGTGGAGCGACGGGACTAGGGATAGCTGTTGATGCTGCAAAACGAGGTTTTAGTGTATTGCTGCTTGAAAAAAATGATTTTGCTAAGGGTACATCAAGTAGAAGTACAAAACTTGTGCATGGAGGTGTAAGGTATTTAGCACAAGGTAATTTAAAGCTTGTAATGGATGCCTTAAGAGAGAGGGGCTTTCTATTAAAGAACGCTCCACACCTTACACGCACTCAAAAATTTTACATTCCTTCATACTCTTATTGGCAACAACTATTTTATGGAACAGGTTTATTAATTTATGATTTGTTATCTAATAAACTGAGCTTAGGACGAACATCTATCCTTGGCAAGAAATCATTGTTAGGTATAATGCCATCGCTTGAGCCAAGAAAATTAAAGGGCGGTATTGCTTATACAGATGGTCAATTTGATGATTCAAGGCTTGCTATTGCCCTTGCTCAAACTGCTACAGATTTAGGTGCTGCTGTAGTTAACTATTTCAGCGTTATCGGTTTGATTAAAGAAAATGGAAAAGTGACTGGCGTTGAAGCAGTCAATGAAATAGAAGATGTAAAGTATTCTATTCATGCAAAGACAGTTATAAATGCAACCGGAGTATTTGTTGACCAGGTCATTGGGATGGACGATGCTAACACATCTGCCATGGTCATGCCATCTCAAGGTGTTCATTTGGTGGTGAGTAAAAAATTCTTTCCGGGTACCGGGGCGTTGATGATTCCAAAAACCACTGATGGTCGAGTTCTATTTGCTTTGCCTTGGCATGATGCAGTGGTAATTGGTACAACAGACACTCCACTTAATATCATTAGTGAAGAGCCGGTAGCATTGGATGAAGAAATTGAATTTATACTTGGAAACTTTAATCAGTATAATGCACTGAAAATAACAAGGGACGATGTTCTTTCTGTATTTGCCGGGCTAAGGCCTTTGGTCAAAACATCAAACACCGGAAGTACTGCGCTTGCATCCAGAGATCATACCATCCTCGTATCAAAAAGCAATCTCATTACGATTACAGGAGGGAAATGGACGACGTATAGAAAAATGGCTAAGGATGCCGTTAGTAATGCAGCATTTGTTGGGAAACTTCCAATTGTGAAATGTTCGACACGGAATTTAAGGCTACATGGATACTCGTCACAAATAAAATATGGTGATCAATTTTCATCATTTGGCTCCGATGCTGAATTTATTCGTAAAATGATTGAAGCAAAGCCATCGTTAGGCGAAAAAATTCATCCAGAATACGAGTATTGTAAGGCTGAAGTAATTTGGTCTGTTCAGAATGAGATGGCATTGAATATTGAAGATTATTTAGCTAGACGGTGCAGATTGCTATTTTTGAATGCAAAGGCTGCCATTGAAGCTGCTCCATTAGTAGCACAATTGATGGCTATTGAATTGGGTAAAGATGCTGAGTGGCAGAAGGATCAAGTGAGTGACTTTTCTGAACTTGCTTCAAGCTATCTCATGAAAGTTTGATTTTTTTCTTATTTTGTATAAAACTAAACTACTATGACGCCTTTTGTTGCTGAACTTGCCGGTACATCCATTTTGATTACCCTCGGACTTAGTGTAGTGGCCAATGTATTACTTCATGGGACCAAGGGCAATAATGCTGGGCTCATTGTGATTGGTTTTGGTTGGGCTATTGCTGTGTTTGTTGGAGTTTTTATATCTGCAGATATAAGTGGTGCACATCTAAATCCGGCAGTTACCATTGGTTTAGCAGTGGCTGGAAAGTTTAGCTGGAGTGATGTTCCTTCCTATTTACTTGCCCAATTTCTAGGCGCTTTCATTGGAGCAATTTTAACTTGGCTTACATATAAAGATCATTTTACAGCAACACAAAGTGCTGAAAATATTCTTGCTGTATTTTCTACTGGACCAGCGATACGAAATAATTTTAGTAATCTACTGACTGAAGTTGTTGCCACCTTTGTATTCATGATGGCTGTTTTTTTCATCCAAAAGGGAGATATGAAGCTTGGCTCGCTAGATGCCTTGCCGGTTGCATTATTGGTTTTAGGCATTGGGCTTAGTATGGGTGGACCAACTGGATATTCTATAAATCCTGCACGTGATTTAGGCCCTCGAATTATGCATAGTATTCTCCCTATTCCAAACAAGGGGGCTGGTGATTGGGCTTATGCATGGATTCCAGTGATTGGTCCTATTATTGGAGCTGTTTTAGCTGCTTTGCTTTTTGGGCTTTTATGACCTTGAATTATTTATTTTAGGGGGAATGTCAAAAAATCTTGATTTCTATTTTTCTAATCTACCCTTCCTCTTTATCTTTGCGGCCGAAAATAGACTCATTTCAATATAAAATAGAATTATGGCTATTACAGGAAAAGTTAAGCAAGTCATTGGTGCGGTAGTTGACGTACATTTTGAGGGTCAACTCCCTGAAATTTACAATGCATTAGAACTTCAGAGAGAAAATGGGGATAAGCTAGTGATGGAAGTTCAGCAACACCTTGGTGAAGATAGTGTTAGGTGTATCGCAATGGATGGAACTGAAGGATTGGTAAGGGGTACTCCTGTATTTGATACAGGAAAGGCAATTGCAATGCCTATCGGAGAGTCAATTAATGGTCGTTTATTCAATGTGACAGGTGATCCTATTGACGGATTACCTGCTGTTTCTAAGGCAAATGGACGTCCTATTCATGCTCAACCTCCACGCTTTGAAGACTTGAGTACTGCTTCTGAAATATTATACACAGGTATTAAAGTAATTGATTTGATTGAACCTTACGCAAAGGGTGGAAAAATCGGATTGTTTGGTGGTGCTGGTGTTGGTAAAACAGTATTGATTCAAGAATTAATTAACAATATCGCAAAAGGTTATGGTGGTTTATCGGTTTTTGCCGGTGTGGGAGAGCGTACTCGTGAAGGAAATGATCTACTAAGAGAAATGATCGAAGCAGGTATCATGAAATATGGCGACGAGTTCAAACATAGCATGGAAGAAGGCGGTTGGGATCTAGAAAAGGTGGATATGGAAGGTCTTAAAGATTCCAAGGCTACATTTGTTTTCGGACAAATGAATGAGCCACCAGGAGCACGTGCTCGTGTTGCATTAAGTGGACTTACTATTGCAGAATATTTCCGTGATGGTGATGGTGAAGGAAAAGGTAAGGATATCTTATTCTTTGTTGACAACATCTTCCGTTTTACTCAAGCAGGATCAGAAGTATCTGCCCTTTTAGGTAGGATGCCTTCTGCTGTAGGATATCAACCTACACTTGCTACTGAAATGGGATTAATGCAAGAAAGAATCACCTCTACAAGAAATGGTTCAATCACTTCTGTTCAGGCTGTTTATGTTCCTGCAGATGATCTTACTGATCCAGCTCCAGCTACAACATTTGCCCACCTTGATGCAACAACAGTATTGAGTAGGAAAATTGCTGACCTTGGAATTTATCCTGCGGTTGATCCGTTAGACTCAACATCAAGAATTCTTACTCCAATGATTGTTGGAGATGCTCACTATAATTGTGCAAATAGGGTTAAGCTTATTTTACAACGCTACAAAGAATTGCAAGATATTATTGCAATCCTTGGTATGGATGAATTGAGCGATGAAGATAAATTAACTGTAAGCCGTGCAAGAAGGGTTCAGCGTTTCCTAAGTCAGCCATTCCATGTGGCCGAACAATTTACAGGTCTTAAAGGGGTATTTGTTGGTATTGAAGACACCATTCGTGGCTTCAATATGATTATGGATGGTGAGGTAGATGAATATCCAGAAGCAGCTTTCAATCTAGTAGGAACTATTGAAGATGCTATCGAGAAAGGTAAAAAGATGATGGAATCTGCAAAGTCTTAATGGCTAAATCAAATCTTAAATCATGCAGATCGAAATATTAACACCGGAAAAAAAATTGTTCTCAGGTGATGTTTATGGTGTTCAATTACCGGGTGTAAATGGTTCTTTTGAGGTACTTGAAAAGCATGCACCTTTAGTTAGTGCACTGGGATCAGGTATTTTGAAATTATTATTGGACCGCAATGGCAAGTCAAGTAAGTATTCTATTGCAGGTGGTTTTATCGAAGTGTTGAATAACAAAGTGACTATATTGCTCGAAGGGGCAGTAGCTGCATAATGTTCGGTTATATTTCTACTCAAGACAAACTTTCTGGAGACTCATTCAGTCTTCAGAATCATTATCCACTGACGTGAACAGAAGAAAGCTTTTAACAAGATTCGCAGTTTCTATTTGTTTTTTTATCAGCGGCTTGTTTTTTGCAACCTGGGCTTCACGTATCCCTTCTATCAAAGATGCTTTTCAGTATAATGAAGCTGAACTAGGGGCTGTCCTCTTTTCACTCCCCCTTGGAGCTTTGATTGCTCTTCCGTTTGCTGGATGGATTGTACATAAATTCGGAAGCAAATTAATCACCACCTTTTCATTAATTTCATATTCATCATTGCTTTACTTCATTTCAATAGTAGATACCACAACGCTACTTTCTGTTACACTTTTCTTCTTTGGATTTATTGGAAACTTGTTGAATATAGCAATGAATACACAAGCTATTTCCGTTCAGCAAACTGAAACTAAGCCAATTCTATCAGGCTTTCATGGCATGTGGAGTGTTGGCGCATTTTCTGCTGCGTTGATTGGGGGTTGGACGATGAAGGAAAATTTTTCGACTCAACAGCATCTTTCGTTGATTGGAGGTTTTGGATTAGTAATGAGTATACTTCTTTCAATTTATCTCATTGCTGATAAGGTTGTTGAACACCAAACAAAAATAATCGTACTTCCCAATAAAGGGTTGTTGGTATTGGGTTTTATTTGTTTTTGTGCTGCCATGTGTGAAGGTGCAATGGCAGATTGGAGTTCATTGTATTACCGAAATTTGTTAGTCGGATTGCAAAAAGTTAGTACAGCGGGCTATATTTCATTTGCATTTTTTATGGCTGTTGGGAGGTTTATGGGAGATAGATTGGTGCAGCATTTTGGGTATAAAAAAGTATTGCAATTAAATGGTTTCTTTGTGTTGATTGGAATGGGAGGGGCTTTATTTATAAATTTACCTATTGCAGTAATTATTGGATTTTCTTTTGTGGGCTTGGGCGTGTCTTCAGTATTTCCGATTGTCTATTTCCTGGCAGCAAAAAGTAAGACTATGGCTCCATCAGCTGCCCTTGCAGCAGTTAGTAGTGTAGGATTTACAGGGTTTCTATTAGGCCCACCTTGTATCGGATTTATTGCGCATCAAATAGGCCTCCGACTTGCACTGATAGTTGTCTGTATGCTTGGTTTTACCATGTGGTTGTTAAGCAGATTTGTGAAAGTAAATACAGATTAATTAAATGATGGATCTAAAGGGTAGTTAATGATGTGATGAAAATCATCATCAAGTTTTTTAACTGCATTTTCCCAAATCTTTCTTGGGGGTGTATGAAATACTATGTCTTTCGTTGCTGTGGTGAGTAGCCAACTTTTTTCATGCATTTCCTTTTTTAATTGTCCTTCTCCCCAGCCTGAATACCCAATAAAAAACTTAATTCCATCAGGATCAATTTCCTGTTTTTGAATAAGCTGAGTTGCAATTTCAAAGTCACCTCCCCAATAAATAGTATCATTTATTAGTTCTCCGCCGGGAATAAGGTTCGGAAAAACATGAAGAAAATGGATATGCTCTCGATTAACAGGCCCACCATTAAAAATTGGATTTTTATACGCGTCAAGTCCTTCACCAAGCGTAGCAATTGCAATGTCAATGGGCTTATTTATGGTGATTCCAAATGTTCCTTCTCGTTGGTGTTCACAAATCAATACAACTGAGCGTTGGAAATCCGGGTCTTTCAAAAATGGTTCTGCAATGAGAAGGGCGCCTTTCTTAATCTTATTCATATAACTAATTTAACAAATTGTACATTATTTCTTATAACATGTCATGGAAACAATTTTTTTTACTTGATCGCATCTTAAACCTACGTTAATTATTGCCTCATTCCGTATCTTCAATAATCTCGCTACTTATTTTTGCATTCCATGAGAAAAAATTTCACATTAATAACGATACTAATTTCTTTGTCGCTTATTGGAACAATTTTAATTCAATACTCTTGGCTTAAAAATGTGCTTACCATCAAGAATGAGCAAATACGTGATAAAGTAAATATGGCGGAGTATGAAGTAGTTGAGTCGTTAGTGGAAGCTAGTCAAATGTCTATTCCTGCTTTACCCTTGGATGTTTTGCCTAAAGATCCGAGTGAAGAAATTTTAAAAATGCTTGGCACTAAGTCAATTGCTGAACGATTTTCAGTGGAGGAAATAAATAAAAAGATCAATCTTGCATTTGAAACAAATGGATTGAAGCATCCTAATTTTCAATTTGCAATAGTTCCTACAGCTAATATTTCAGGCCCAGAGTTGGCTTCGCCTGGTTTTGAAAGTAAATATTCCCTTGGATTAAAAGATACTTCAAATCATTGGATCGATGTATGGCCATTGGTCTCATTAACAGATGCTGATGCGGCTAATTTATTACCCAATGAGAAATTAATTATTGTCATTTCTGATATGCAAACATTTGTTCTGCGTTCTGTAGGATGGATGATACTTGCCGCCATTTTCTTTTCATTGGTAATCATCACTGCATTTTATCTTACTATTAGAACCATATTAATACAAAAGAAGTTGAGTGAAATGAAGACTGACTTCATTAATAATATGACCCATGAATTGAGGACGCCATTGGCAACAATCTCAATTGCAGTAGACACACTCAAAAATGAAAAGGTAATAGGAGATAAAGATAAATTGGAATCAATTCGTGGGATTATTAAAGCCGAGAATAGTCGAATGAACGCTCAGGTTGAACAGATTCTTCAAGCTGCTCAATTGGATGTAAGCCAGGTGTTAAAAGATAAAGTCACGCTACACGTTCATGAAGTACTACAAAAAATAAGTGACAATTTTTCGCTCCAATTACTTGAAAGAAATGCTCAGATACAATTCAAGTTTAACGCTACTAATGATGCAGTTGCTGGGCATCCTATTCACTTCGTAAACATGTTGAGTAATTTAGTAGACAATGCATTAAAATATTCAAAGGAAGATATTGATCCATTAATAGTTCTTACTACATCAAATTACCGTAATACGATTTTGATTACTGTGGAAGATAATGGTATTGGAATGAACAAGGAAACGGCTTCTAAGGTATTTGACAAATTCTACAGAGCACATACTGGAAATATTCATAACGTAAAAGGGTTTGGACTTGGTTTGAACTATACCAGAAAGATGGTGGATGCTCACAAAGGCAAGATTCAAGTGGATAGCGTATTGGGTAAGGGAACAATTTTCACAATATCACTTCCTCTTGAATAATATAGATCTCTATTAAGCTATTCAATAAATAACAAAGAGCCGTCTCCATAGCTAAGAAATCGGAAGTCGTGTTGAAGCGCATATTCATAAATTTGTTTCCATTTATTGCCTACTATGGCAGCAATTATTAGGAGAAGAGTAGATTGTGGTTGATGGAAATTTGTAATGAGACCTTGTACGATTTTAAATTGATAACCTGGAGTGATGCAAATTCCAGTTGTTCCTGTAACGGCTTGTTGATTTTTATTGGACATTATAACAAGTAATGCTTTTAATGCATCTTGCTTTGAAATGCTTTGTTTTTCCTGCAATGTTATATTTTCCCATTGACCAAGATGTAGGATTTGGTCATCCTTAGTTAGACGAAGTAGATACTTAACGCCTATCCAGTAAAGGCTTTCTAATGTTCTTAATGATGTTGTTCCCACTGCAATAATCATCTTATCGTTGTCGAGTAAATCCTCAATAGTTTTTTTACTTACTTCAAAATATTCTTCATGCATCGTATGTTCTGCAATTGTCTCGCTCGAGACAGGCTTAAACGTTCCCGCGCCAACATGCAGTGTTATAAATGATTGGTCTATTTTTTTTTCATCAAGTAGTGTAAATATTTCTGGTGTGAAATGCAATCCTGCAGTTGGGGCGGCTACTGATCCTTCCTTTTTTGCATAGGCAGTCTGATATCGTTGGGTATCATATGATGTTGCCTCTCTTTTAATATATGGAGGGAGGGGAATTTTTCCTGCCAATGAAAGGACAGTGGAAAAGTCTAACGATGCAGGGTTCCAAGCAAATTCAACTTCATAATAATCCTCATATTTATTTTTTAGCAGTGCGCTTATGGTAATAGGATCATTTCCTGTCGTAGTGCAATAAATAGGTTCATTATTTTTCCACTTTTTAACACCGCCAATTAAGCATTTCCAATTACTAGTTGTATTAACTTGTAATGCTTGCTCATGAGGCATGTTGTTGGCGGGTTCTAGGAGAAAAACTTCAATTTCACCTCCAGTGTTTTTTTTGAAAAGTATTCTGGCGGCAATCACTTTAGTATTATTAAATACCAAATGAGCATTTGAATTCAAGTAGTGGCTAATATTCTTGTATTGATCTTCTTGGATAAGTTGGTTTTGATAAATCAACAATTTTGATTCATCTCTATACGCTGAGGGCGCCATGGCTATAGATTCTAGAGGAAGGGAATAGTTATATTCTTCCATTTTTATTTCTTCTAGCATCGGCATACTATTTCCCTTATTCACAGTTTATGCACATGTTATTCACAAAATAAGTATCTATACGCACATAAAATGTTGAAATCCCCTTTGGAAGCCTTTGCCAGAGCGTGTTATAGCTGTGGATAAATATAGAATCTTCAATTGATGTATAAAAGTGGGAAATTGTGTTAATTTGTGTCATTATATGTTTATTTCTTACTAAATCACTATAGATGATCGGCTTTTTAGGTGAATATGAGGCTACCCTCGACAGCAAAGGTAGGTTTCTTCTTCCGGCGGGCATAAAAAAACAGCTGCCTGAGGGAGTGCAACCTATTTTGGTGGTCAACAGGGGATTTGAAAAATGCCTTACTGTTTACCCGATTCAGAGCTGGACTCCGATTTACGAAAAAATAAGCGCCTTAAATGACTTCGATCCTAAAGTAAGGGAATTCAGAAGGCATTTTCTAAATGGGGCAATGCAAATAGAGCTCGATACCGCTGGAAGAATTTTGCTTCCAAAAAATTTGATGGAACATGCTGGGTTGGAGAAAGACATTGTGTTGGTATCGGCGGTGAACAAATTGGAAATATGGGATAAAAATAAGTATCAGCAGTTCTTTGAAACTTTTTCACCTGAAGCCTTCAGTACACTTGCTGCTGAAGTAATGGCAAAAAAAGATCAGCCTTGAGTAAATAATAATAATTATGCCGGGAATTGATCAACAGGAGGTATTAGACAAAAGTGGTAATGACTCCTATCATATTCCGGTCTTATTAAATGAAAGTGTAGATGCACTGAACATTAATCCTTCTGGGATCTATGTTGATTGTACGTTTGGTGGAGGAGGACATTCTATAGCAGTTCTCTCTAAATTAAACAAGGATGGCCGCTTGTATGCTTTTGATCAGGATGAGGACGCTCGGGCGAATGTGCCTGCTGATGATCGGTTGATTTTTATCCCACATAATTTTCGCCATCTTTCTCGCTTCCTTCGTTTACATAAAATCACTCAAGTTGATGGGATCTTAGCAGACCTTGGTGTCAGCAGCCATCAATTTAATGAGCCATCTAGAGGCTTTTCTATTCGATTTGATGCTCCATTGGATATGCGAATGGATAAAAATGCAGAGAAGACTGCTGCTGATCTTTTACGAAATACTTCTGCAGAAGCACTTCAATTGATTCTTCAAGAATTTGGGGAGGTCACCAATGCAAAAACAGTTTCGTTGCTGTTGACAGATTTCACAAAGCATGGTCCAATAAACACCATTAATGAATTGAAGGCAATACTCTCTCCTGTAGTGAAGGGAAATCCAAATAAATACTTCGCACAAGTATTTCAAGCATTGAGAATGGCGGTTAATGAGGAGACTGAGTCATTGAGTGATTTGCTAAATCAAGCTGCTTCATTAGTAAAGCCTGGAGGAAGAATTGTAGTGATTACATTTCATAGTATAGAGGATCGAATTGTCAAAAATTACTTGAGGCATGGGAATCAGCTTCTTTTAGAAAAAGATCCAATCTATGGAACACTTTCCCCGTCACCCTTTGAGCTTGTGAATAAGAAACCCATAGAGCCTTCAGTTGAAGAAGTTAAACGTAATCCGAGATCTCGCAGTGCTAGGTTAAGAGTGGCAGTTAAAAAGTAGTAGATAGAATTTAGTTGTATTTCGAATAAGGTACGGTGAAACGAGTTCTAATATGAGTGAAACAAAGAAGGTAGATGAGTTACCGCAAAAGGAAGGGAGGAAAAGTCTAATCAGCCAGCAGATGTTGGTTAAGAATGTACCCTTTTTCCTTTTTCTTTCCGTTTTGGCTGTTATGTATATCTATAACGGACATCATGCGGAGAAGGCCATAAAAGATATAAATAGAACATCTAGAGAACTAAAAGAATTGCAATATGAATATAAAATGAAACGAAGT
>CANKGM010000006.1 GCA_947481355.1 Chitinophagaceae bacterium | reverse complement strand
GAAAATCAAGAAACAAAGGATTTAAAATCTGGGCAGGTTTCTATTATTGAATTACCTCAAAGTAATGTACTTCAATTTATTCTGGTTGATGGAAGCAAGATCAGCTGCAGACCATCTGGTACTGAACCTAAGATTAAATTTTATTTTAGCGTTCAATGTCAGTTAAATACTAGTAATGAATTTGATGCTAAATTTGCAGACTTAGGTCAACATATAGATAATATCATCAAAGATCTCAATCCTTAATATCATTACCCTAACTAAATAAAATTCTACTGGAGGTTTTAATTACATGCGTGCTAAATCAGATACATATTTGCACAAAGGAATGAGGCAAAAAATGGTAGATGGAATTCGTGAAAGAGGAATCACGGATGAACAAGTTTTAACCGCTTTGTTGAATGTTCCTCGTCACTTTTTTCTCGATTCAGCTTTTGAAAAACAAGCGTATGAAGAAAGGGCTTTTTTAATTGGCGAGGATCAAACTATTTCTCATCCATATACAGTCGCCTATCAAACTCAACTTCTTCAGGTTAAACCGTTTGATAAAATATTAGAAGTTGGAACAGGAAGTGCTTATCAAGCATGTGTTTTAGGAGAACTTAAAGCCAAGGTCTTTACCATTGAGCGTCAAAAGAAATTATTTGATGTTAATAAGTCTTTTGAATACTTAAAGTCATTTCCTTTTATACGCACATTTTATGGAGATGGATTTGAAGGACTTCCTACATATGCTCCATTCGACAAGATATTAATCACCGCAGCAGCTCCTTTCGTCCCTGATAAGCTATTGAATCAGATGAAGCCAGGATCTATTATGGTTCTTCCATTAAATGAAGGGGAAAACCAACGTATGATTCGCATAACCAAAAGTCAAGATGGTACTATACAAGAAGAACGATTTGAGGAATTTTCTTTTGTTCCCATGTTAATAGGTAAAAAAGAATAAATCTTTTTTCTCAAAAGCAAGTCTTATTGCATTTGTGAACCTTCCTGCATGGAATCCATTCCTGTCTTCACATTTTTACGTTTAAATAAGCTAGCATCAATCTTTCCAAATCGGTAACTGAAGTTTAGTCTCAATACCTGCCAATCTCTTCTCCTAGAATTGGTTTGGGTAAAGTAAGATGCTTCTGAATAGGAGCCATATATCTTTGTTTTAAGTACATCACTCATGCTCAATGTTAATGAACCTCTTTTTTCCTTCAAGAAATCCTTTTTTAAGGCGAATTCTAAGCCATAGTTAGGATTGATATAACCTTGAGCTGAGGTTTGAACAAAACCACCCCAGCCACCGCCGCCTCCCATGCCTCCACGACCACCGCCACCACCTTGGCCAAAACCACTTCCTCCACTTTGAGGTAAAATTGATTTGCTTCGGTAATCATAGGCTAATTGTAGTGTGAATTTAGAAGGAAGCTTTATGTTGGCATTTACTTTTGCAAAGAAACTCCAAATGGAATTATTAATGTTAGTATTACCAGTAGTACTACTAATACTTGAATTATACACATTAAGATTTGATGTCAACTCTAGCCATTTGGTAACAGGGTTTTTAGCAGTAAATTCAGCACCATATGCTTTACTGTTATTTGCGTTGATAAATGTGTTAATTAAAACATCTTTTCCTGCAATGGCACTAGCCTCTTTTACCTGACTTCTAGTGATTAGGTCGTTTGTTATTTTATAATAAGCCGAAACCAAAATGCTATTTCCTTTCTTCAGGGTTTTTTGATAGTTCATTTCGATTGAGTTAGTAAACTCTGGTTTCAGTCCTGGATTACCCCTGCTAATATTTAATGAGTCTGAATAATCAAGGAAGGGTAGTATTTGGAAAAAGTTAGGGCGTTGAATTTTACGCGCAATACTAAATTGAAGATCTTGAGTTTTGTCAATTTGTTGTGTAATGTTTAAGCTAGGAAATAAGCTGATAGGATAGTCGTTCCCAAAGCTATTTCCGTTGGTGATTAGGGTTCCACTATATTTCGAACTTTCTGCACGCAAACCAAGTTGATAACTTGTTTTAGTACCTATCACATTTCCGTATGTAGCATAAGCAGCAACCACTCGGTCATCGTATTTATAGTTTGCATTAAGGGATGGAATTGGAATGTCGAATATGTAGTTCAGATTTTTACTTTCAAATTTTCGAAGTGCTGCTCTAAATCCTAGCTCGAGTTTAGACTTTTCAGTAAGAGGATTAACATAATCTGTTTGGAAAGTATAAAAATCATTTCCCCCTTTTCCTTCTTGTTTTTGAGCAATCAAATTGCCTTTAGGCGTATTGCTCATGTCGTAATACTGGGTATTAAAACCACCATTACTGTTATTCCTACTGCGATTGAAATTTAAATCAGCCGTTAATTCTTTGCCTTTTTTGCTGAATAAGTGCTTAAAGCCTAGTGCTGATCCTAAATTTTCAAATTGAAAACTACTGTTAGTTGTTCTATTAGAAAGGGTTGATTGAATATCATTTGTATACAATGTATCCGTCTGAATGTTAAGTAAATCAGAATTGTCGAATTTACCCTTAACGTAATTTTCTGAAACGGTTAATGTATTTCGGTTGTTGATAAAATAATCAAATCCAATTCGATTGAATGTAAAAAATCCATGACTTAACGGATTATTATTTTGCACGTATTTAATGGATGGGGTAGATATAAATTCCTCACGTGTTGAACTGCCTGTTCCTATTGATTTTCGTTGATTGAACATTGAGCTGATAAAGAAGTTTATTTTTTCTTGTTTAACATTCAAATCTCCCCCAAAATTTGGTTTAGCTCTTGAGTCTATACCGGCTCTTAGGTTTCCATTATAGCCCGCCTTGCGATTTTTCTTTAAAACGATATTAATGATTCCCGACATACCTCCAGATGCATCAAACTTAGCTGAAGGATTGGTGATCAATTCCACACTTTCAATTGCGTCTGAAGGTATTTGGTCAAGTGTAAGGGTTGTTGGACGACCATCGACAAATATAGTAGGGGAGGCATTTCTAAGTGACACATTTCCGTCAATGTCAACATCCACCCCAGGAATGTTTTTCATTAATTCCGTAGCGGTTTGTCCTGTAGAAATTAGGTTTTTCTCGATATTAAAGATTTTTCGATCTACACCCATTTGCATGAATGGTTTACTGCCCACTACTTTAACCTCTTCAAGTTGCTTCTCATCTATCGATAATTTTAAATTACCAAGGTCAACATCAATGTTATTTAACATTTTACTGAAATCACCACCATTCATATTCAACTCAAACTTTACAGGTTGTTCGAGAGTCAAGTAACCAATAGCAGTAATCTTGAGTTTAAATTGTCCCATTACAGGCAAATTCTCTAAACTAAAATCACCATTCGACTTAGTAAGTTGGCCAGATATGATGACGTCTTTCTTCTTCTTTGTTGCAGTATCAAATTTATTTTGAATCAATTGTACTGATGATGCCTCAATCGCTTTATTGGTTTTGGAATCAACAATACGACCATAGAATCTTCCCATGTTCATGTTCTGAGGGTTCATGCCTGGTCTGTTTCCTCCTGAAGGAATCTGAGAAAAAGAATAAAGACTTATTAAGAGAAATAAAAAGGATACTAGTGATTTATGCATGAAATTCTTTTTTTATTGGATGTTTTTATGAGGTATAACTTTCGGGGAATCAATATTATTAAGCAAATGCAAATGGATGAAATGTAAAAAAAATGGAGAAAAGTGAAAATCGATAAATGACGTTTATTGCATTATCAGGGTTAGTATGACCTGAAAAATTCCGATAATTAGTCCTAGCACTCCTCCTATAATTTCAACAAACCTAAATTCTTTTGACATGATTTGATTTAGAATCATTTCCATCTTGTCACTTGAAAATCCATAAACTTTTTCGGTTACTATTTTCTGTAAGTCTAATTGAGACTCGATGTTTTTCATATACGATTTTATCAAATCAGGGAACATTGACTCTAATTCCTTTAAAAAGATCCCCTTAAGTTGTCCTATTGTGCTTTCACCAATAAACATGGAAATAATGGGAAATGCCTCACTAAGTCGTGTTCTAAGAAAGTCATCAATTCTATCTTCAACAAGCGGGAGTAATTTTTTGATATTTTCAGGATTGGTGATCTTTTCTTCAATCTCAGAAAATGAAATGAGCTCTGTACTGACTAAAATACCCAGTTTTTCAGCAAATTGACGTTGTCTTTTCGGGAAAATACCATGAAATGTAATGCCTAGTATTTTTTTAGGTTCTTTTGGGTGAAATAGCATTTTTATGGCTATCCAGTTGGTAAACCAACCTATAAAAGCAGATATAATTGGTATTAAGAAAATCCAAAAATTCATCTAAATAATTTGTGCGAAGTTAGGTTAATGAAAATTGTTCATAAAATCGATTTTGAAGGAGTTAAGATTTCATGTAAATTTGCATTCTGTTCAATATGGAGGTTGTAGCTCAGTTGGTTAGAGCATCTGATTGTGGTTCAGAAGGTCGTGGGTTCGAGACCCATCATCCTCCCTCTTTCTCCACTTATAATTCTTAACATTATTTTGGGTTCAATGACTAATGTTGTAATTTTTGCACTCCGCAAAAACTATTACATTTGAATATGTCATCAAAAATTTTACATTTTATGTTCAGTAAAAGATCATTGCCCATTGTGCTGTTGTTTTTAGTAACCGGATCTTTAATTGCATTCAATTCATCTGGATTTGGAAATCCTCCAGATAAATTCAAACTCATTTTTACGCAGGTGGCTGAAATGTTAGAACAGGCTCATTTTAATCCAAAAAAGATTGATGATAATTTCTCTAAACAAATATTTAAGAAATACTTAGAATCATTGGATTCTGACAAAGATATTTTCCTTGCATCAGATATAAGGGAGTTAAAAAAATATGAGTTGTCTATAGATGACGAATTGCACGGCTCCGATTTTCTGTTTTTTTATGCAGCAGAACAGATTTTTACAAAAAGGGTCAAACAAGTATCAGAGTTATATCCGGAATTATTAAAAAAACCATTCAAGTTTGATATCGATGAGTCGATTATAACGGATGCAGATAAATTAGATTTTCCAAAGAATGAGAATGCACGAGTTGATGCGTGGAGAAAAAGACTAAAATACCTGACACTAGAACGTTATTCAGATTTAATTGATCAGCGTAATCTGCTCTCAAAAACAGATAGTGGGTATAAATCTGATGAAGTGCTAGAAGCAGAATCAAGAAAAAAAGTAAGCTCAATCATTTCAAGAAATTTCGAAAGACTTTTGAATAAAATACAGCCAGATGATCGATTTGAGATTTTAGTCAATGTGATTACAAATACAATGGATCCTCACACTACTTTTTTCCCACCCATTGAGAAAAGATCATTTAACGAACAAATGAGTGGCCGATTTTATGGTATTGGAGCATCACTTAAATCAGATGAAGGCGCAATTCGAATCGCTACTATAGTAGCAGGCCTACCAGCTTGGAAATCTCAACAACTCGTCGTGGGAGATCAAGTATTAAAAGTTGCACAAGGAAATGCTGAGCCAGTGGATCTTACAGGTTTTGAAACGACAGAAGCCGTTAAATTAATTCGTGGCAAGAAGGGTACTGAAGTTCGTTTAACCATAAAGAAATCAGATGGCTCAATTAAAATTGTTTCCATGATTCGGGATGAGGTTATATTGGATGAAACTTACGCAAAAAGTGCCGTAGTTAAAGAAGGCGATAAAAAAATCGGGTATATCTATCTTCCTGAATTTTATGCTGATTGGGAAAGCCCTAATGGTCGTCGCTCAGCCCAAGATGTTGCAAAGGAAATCATTAAACTCAAAGAACAAAATGTAGATGGTATTATCATGGATCTACGTAACAATGGTGGTGGATCCTTATATGATGTTGTACAAATTGCAGGATATTTTATTCCTGAAGGACCCATTGTGCAAGTTAAAGATAGGGAAGGTAACCCTACAGTATTAAGGGACCGAGATCGTACGATATTATATGATGGCCCATTAGCTGTTATGGTCAATGAATTCTCTGCATCGGCTTCTGAAATATTTGCAGCAGCTATGCAAGATTACGGAAGAGGCGTTGTAATTGGAAGTACATCCACGTATGGAAAGGGAACCGTGCAACGTAATATTGAATTAGAACCAGAATCTAGTTCTTTGTTAAGTAAAGAAAAAATTGAGCTAGGTACTATCAAGTTGACATTGCAAAAATTTTATCGCATCAATGGTGGATCAACTCAGTTAAAAGGAGTTACTCCAAATATTATACTTCCTGATCAGTATGAAAGTTTAAAATATAGGGAAAAGGATAATCCAGATGCAATGCCTTGGGATGAAATTCAAAAGGCATTTTATGTCAAAACTACTCCTGCCTACAATCTTGATCAACTCATAAACAAAAGTCTTGAACGTGTTCAATCTAATTCATCGTTCACTGCGATTCATGAAATTTCAGATCTTATCGAAAAAACAAATGATAAAGAATATTCATTACAGCTAGCAAAATACAGAGAAGATCAAAAGCATATTCGTGAAGCATTTAAACGAATTGATGAAATGAACAATTCACAAAAGGACCTTGAGGTTGCTATGCTCAACGAAGATGAAAAAAAGTTGACATCAGACAACGATAAGCTTGAAAGAAGAAAACAATGGATTAGCAGTATTTCTAAGGATGTATACATCAATGAAACCTGCCAAATAATAGAGGATATGATCAAGCAAGGATTGTTAGTAAGCGCTAATTAATTCTTACAAATTAATTCCATAATGCTTCTTTAGTACTTCCTTGTGGTGTAACCAATGTCCAATTAGGATGTATCCAATTGAGGTGACAGATAGTTGATCTCCGCTATCTGTTTTGCCCATACGCTGAAGCCACTCTTGATTGAAGCTGTTGAATAACAAGATGCTTCCTTTTCGAGCATTTATAAACTCATCGCTCAATTGCTTAAACGTATAAGTGTACTCTGATGCTTTTGCATAATCATTCTCATCGAAACTGGTAATAGTAGAAATGGAATTTCGTGCAATGGATAATGCCCTAAACGAAAAGATCAATTCAGCATCAATGGCATGTCTGAGTAGCGTAGCAATGTCCCATTTTCCTTCTTGATACCTATAGTTTAAGTCTACATGGGATAAGCATGATAAATCATGCTGTAGGTCAACTAATGAAGAGGTAAGCAATTGTTTAATCTCTCCTGGTTCAACTAGTGAGACATACCCATTGAAAAATGGAGGATGAGCCAAGATAGGAACATTCATGAATTACTTTTTTGTCTGTTTTGGCTTTTTACTGTCTGATGTGGTTGCTGCTTTTCGTTCTCCTTTAATGGTTTGGGCTAATAATAATGCTTCATAAGCATTAGCGATTCCACCTGAAACTGAAATATCAGATAATTGTATGTTGCGATCATCTTCGCCTTCTTTGACGACTATGGTAGAATTAATCTTCACTGCGGAACGTTCAATGATGTTTTTTACTTGAGAAGCTGAAAGTTCAGGATAGTAGGATAAAATCAAAGCGGCAATACCTGAAACAACAGGGGCCGCCATGCTAGTTCCATCCATACTGCCATACACATTACCGCCAGGAAGGGTGGAGTAGATATCAACCCCTGGTGCAAATACAGAAACTTCTCTTTTTCCATAGTTAGAAAAAGATGCTTTAAGCTCAGCTAATGTTGGACCACTAGCGCCTACATTGATCCAATTTGATGCAATGTTTAAGGTATCATTGTTTATGTTTTGCGAAGGAAAATTATCCTCTATGTCAATGTTTTTATCATCATTTCCAGCCGCGTGGATAAGTAATACGCCTTTAGATTCTGCATATTTTACAGCTTCATCAACCCATTTTTTTTCTGGAGAAAACCCTTTTCCAAAACTCATATTAACTACCCATGCACCATTTTCTACTGCATAGTGAATGGCATTAGCAATATCCTTGTCGTGTTCATCACCATCGGGCACTGCTCTAATCATCATGATCTCTACATTGTTGGCAATACCATTAATTCCAGTAGCATTCTTTCTGTCAGCTGCTATGATTCCAGCTACATGTGTTCCATGTTCTGCCCCAGTTGCCATCACATCATTGTTGCCATAATATCGATCGTTTACATCATCATAATTGTCTAGAACTATAGGATTTCGATAATCAATTGGTTCTTTTTCTACAGCAATCATTTTTGACTTTTCCTGTTCGTAAAATTCCAATAGTTCTTTTAATACGAAGCTATTGGGTTGATCCATTTGTCTAGTTTGTTGAAAAATACCCAACATAGCTTTTTTAGACTTTATTTCATCAGCACTGACTGCTTTAAAATTTTCTAATTCATCTCCTGTATACGTGTTTTTCCCTAGTGAGATTTTCAAAATACTGTCAGCAATAGGTAATTTCGTAACTATATCTTTCAAAATCATGACATACATTGAAGCCTCTTTCGCTTGTATTTCAAGAATTTCTTTTGCTTTCTTGTAGTTTTTAAAGGCTGTAAGCTGATCGTTGTTCAATGAAGTTTCTTCAATTGATTTACCATCGAATAATTTCTTATACTTGTAATAAACCCTTGCTCCTTCGTAACTATCTTTTGTTACATTCTTCCCATCTTTACCACCAATAAAATTCCATCCGTATATATCATCAACGTATCCATTATGGTCATCATCAATTCGATTACCTGGGATTTCATTCTTATTTTTCCATAATATGGATTTGAGGTCTTCGTGAAGTGTATCAACACCTGAATCAATTACTGCTACAATTATCTTTCGTTTGGGTTTTAATGTAGGTAATATGGCAGAATAAGCTTTATCCAAACTTATACCATAGAAACCAGAAGAAGTAAAATCTGTAAGCTGCCAATTTCGGTTATTGGAGAGCGTATTATTTTGAGCAAATGATGTATTCTGTGCTAAAATGAATAACGCTAGTAAAATGCTAAAAACTACTTTTTTCATCTTATATATTGAATATGCAAGGTAATCTTTTTGAAAATTTATGTTAATGCGAAAATTTCATTTAAGGAAATTTTATAACTTGAAATTTATACCCTGTGCAAGTGGGAGCGTATTGCTGTAGTTGATTGTAACAGATTGTCTCCTCATATATGCTTTCCAAGAGTCACTTCCACTTTCTCTTCCGCCTCCCGTTTCTTTTTCACCACCAAATGCTCCACCTATTTCAGCACCACTTGTTCCAATATTTACATTGGCTATTCCGCAATCACTTCCGTTGGCAGAAAGAAAGTATTCTGCTTTTCTAAGGTTTAATGTCATAATTGATGATGAAAGACCTTGGGGTACACTGTTTTGTATAGAAACAGCTTCTTCAAGTGTATCATATTTCATTAAATACAGGATTGGGGCAAAGGTTTCTTTTTTTGCAATTTCGATAGAGGAGTGAACCTCCGCAATGCAAGGTTTTACATAACAGCCACTCTCAAATGCTGGACCTTCAAGTACTCCACCTTCGATGATAAACGTCCCACCTTGCTCAGTAATTGCTTTAATTGTATGCTGGTATTGTGTCACAGCAGCTTTATCTATCAACGGGCCCATATGGTTTTCTTCATCTAATGGGTTACCAATTTTAATTTGTCCATACGCATGCGCAAGTTGTGTTTTGAACTGATCATAGATACTCTCATGAATAATCAATCTTCTAGTAGTTGTGCACCGTTGTCCAGCGGTGCCTACAGCACCAAATACAGCAGCATTGATGGCTATATTCAAATCTGCATCCTCTGTGATGATAATTGCATTATTACCACCAAGCTCCAATAATGATTTTCCAAACCTCGATGCAACTGCTACCCCTACAGATCTACCCATTTGAGTTGATCCTGTAGCCGATACAAGCGCAATACGTGTATCGTTGGCCATCTTTTCGCCGATATGTTTGTCTCCATTTACCAGGGAGATTACTCCTTCAGGAATATTATTTTCTTTTAAGACATCTTTTATTATCTCTTGACAAGCAATTGCTGTTAAGGGTGTTTTTTCTGAGGGTTTCCAGATGCATACATTTCCACAAACCAACGCAATCATGGCATTCCAACTCCATACAGCAACCGGAAAATTAAAGGCAGTGATAATACCAACTACCCCCAAAGGATGCCATTGTTCATACATCCTATGACCCGGCCGCTCACTTTGAGTAGTCATGCCATATAATTGTCGAGATAAACCCGTTGCAAAATCACAGATATCAATCATCTCTTGTACTTCACCAAGACCTTCCTGTAAACTTTTTCCCATTTCATAGCTAACCAGCTGTCCTAAACTTGATTTTTTACTTCTGAGTGTGTTACCAATTTGTCTAACAATATCCCCTCGTTTAGCCGCTGGCCAACTTCTCCAAGTAGTGAAAGCTTGTAATGAAGTTTCAACGACTTTGTTATACTCATCCTCTGTGGTAATATTTATTGATCCAATTAGTTTGCCATCTACAGGAGAAAAGGAGGATAAAGTTTCTTTCCCGCCTTGAAGCCAAGACATACCGGTAGAAGTTCCTTGATGTAGGTTTGAAATGTGTAAATCGTTTAAAATGTCAGACAAAATCATGTTGCTCTATTTTTTTTATTATTTGAAATTGACATTAATCCCATTGATATTGGACCCAAAATGATAAGTAGAACTGTTTGCATCGACCAGATAAGCCATCCAAATGCTAATCCAACCACTTGGCTGATTCCGTAAAAACCAAGGGTTTTTTGAACGGCCAATTGATAGGCTCCAATTCCTCCTTGTGTCACAATCATAGCAAAACTACCAAAGGTTAGGATAGTTAATGATGGAATCCATCCTAGGTTTGTTAATTCACTTAATGCTAAAAATCCAATTTTTATGCTCGATAAATATAAAAGCCAAATCAGGAATGTATAGAGAAAGAATAATGGCTTGTTTTTCAAATGTCTTATGCTCATTAGGCCTTCTGTAGCACCCAATAAAAGGGTTTTGATTTTTTCGATTAGTTTTTTTGAAGCTATTTTTTTGAATAGCCATATTAATATGACAACTAATAATAAGAAGGATAAAATATAAAAGGTGAGTTGGCGAAGATCAAATGATATTTTTTGAAGGAATGTTGCCCATAATTCTTTTGCATATGTTCCAACAACATGAAACTGGGATGCGATAGTAAGGCTAATGACAAGTATAAGGCAAATTACATCTACAATTCTTTCAGCAACCATTGTGCCGATTAATTGATTTACAGGTATTTTTTCATGCTTACCTAACATAGTACATTTCATTAATTCACCCAATCGAGGAAATAGGAGATTGAAGAAGAAACCAATAATTACTGCAAAAAATACATTACTGTTTTTTGGGGAATAGGAAAGCGGAGTGATAAGCATTTTCCAACGAAGGGCTCTTATGTAATGGCTTAAGACTACAATCACTAAGCAAGGTAAAACAACAAGGGGATTGGCTGCAATAATCAAGTTTTTAACCTCATCAAGCTCCTTAGAAGATAATGATCGTGTTGTTATCCAGATAAGAAATACTCCTAACGATAAGAATACTATGAATTTTATTATGCTTGAAAGATTACGGGTCAACATTCGTTTTTAAAAGGGTTTCTTGGGTAAAGTTAGCCAAATGGTCATTTATGGAAGTCTGTTTTTCAAGGATTTATGCTAAAGCTTCCTTATATAGGAACTACAATAACAGGGCAATTCAGTTAAAATTCCTTATTTTTGCACACTTTCATTGCTTTTTTTAATTCAACAAAATGGTCACAAAGAAAAGAATTCTCTTTATAGCCAACGAAATGTCTCCTTATCTAGAGCTCACTGAGTTCTCGGAGCTTGTCAATAGGCTAGCCATTAAAGCAAATGATTCCAATTTTGAAGTTAGGTGTATCATGCCTCGATTTGGTACAATAAATGAAAGACGCCACAGGTTACACGAAGTGGTTAGACTTTCCGGGATCAACATTACTATCGAAAATGATGATTATCCACTACAAATTAAAGTAGCTTCTCTCCCAAATGCAAGATTACAGGTCTATTTTTTAGATAATGAAGACATGTTCAAGCGTAAATTTGTCTTTCAAGACGAAAATGAAAAGTGGTACGATGATAATGGAATTCGATCAATTTTCTTTTGTAAAGGCGCTTTAGAAACGGTTAAGAAATTTGGTTGGCCTCCTGATATTATTCATTGTAGTGGTTGGATGACAGGCTTAGTGCCATTGTTTTTAAAAACTGCATATAAGAAAGAACCAGTTTTTAGCAACAGTAAAATTTTATATACAATTGGTCAAAATACTTTTGAAGAGTCTCTTGGTGCTGATTTTAATAAGTTAGCACTTATAAATGCAAGTATTAAGGATAAAGATCTTGAGCCCTATACAGGCTCAAATAATTTCTCTATTTTCAAAGGGGCTGCTACATATGCTGATGCCATTTCATTTGGCGACAGTGAAGTGGATAAAAAATTGCTTGATGCATTTTCAAAGCCAAAAGGAAAGAAAGTGATTGCCTATAATCCTGAATCCGATTTAACAGAGTATTTACAATTGTATAACGACCTTGCAAGCAAGTAAATGTATTGCCAAAACGCATAAAAAATCGTACGTGAGTTATTGTAAATTCCTGAATATTTTTTTCCTCTTTATTGTTGTTTCGTTTTTCTCTTTCTGTACTAAAATTAAGACTACGGATATTGGCGCAGACTTAATCCCTGAGATTGATAATATAAACACATTTGATACCAGTTTTGAGGTTGTTGCTAACAATAGCATTAGTCCTGATTCTCTTTTGCCCAGATTAAGTAGAGATCAATTAGGTGATGTAGGCCAATTCATGTTAGGCTATATTTCACGTAATCCTCAGTTTGGGACAACTAAAGCCTCGATTTTTCTTGAATTGAAGCCTACTGGTTATCCGTATAAATTTGAGAATGTACCTGACAGCTTGTATTTAGACTCAGTAGTACTTTGCCTTAAATACAAATTTTCATTCGGAGATACCAATGCCATGCAATCGGTAAGTGTTCATAAAATCGACGAAACCTTAAAACCAGATTCAGCATATCAAACCAATAAAATCGTTTCCTATTCTCGATTGTTAGGAACTAAACAGTTTATACCGGCATCTTTAGATGATTCGCTCATTACAAGCAGAGAAAGAACAAGTAATCAATTGAGAATCAGATTGAATAATGATTTTGGAAATGAACTTCTGAAAATAGATACAACTGGATTAAGTCCTTACAAAAATGATTCCTTATTTAGAAATTATTTCAAAGGCTTCGCTATTGTTCCTGAAACAGATGGTTCTGGTTCATCTGCAAATGGTTTAATGAGCTTCGCAATAAGCGATACGTCAACATACCTACGTTTTTATTACCGGTATACTAAAAATGGTAAACAAGATACTTCAACTAAGAATTTCAAGTTCAATAGCACCGGAGCCTTGTCAGCTAGTGTAAATCACATCGAACGCAACTACACAGGAAGTGAACTAGTTCAGCATCTAGGTACAAAACCTGGTGGTGATAGCTTAGTGTATATTCAAGCAGCACCTGGTACATATAGTATGTTACGCATTCCTGGTTTGAATGAATTTAAGTCCAAAAAGGGTAACGTCATGATTCATTTAGCTCAATTGAGTATGGATGAGGCACAAACTCCTGGTTCTAATTCAAGCATCTTTTATGCTCCATTATACATGTACCCAGAGATTTACGACACTACATTGAATTCATTTTACCCATTTTTTGCAGATGGTTTTGTCAACGGGAACTATGACAACACAACTTTTGGGGGCTTCCGAAAATATAATTTTGAAAACACAAAGCCTATCGCTCATTATGATATGAACCTAACCCGTTATGTGCAAAGTATTATAACGAGGAATCTGCCTAATATGCCTATAAAGCTTTCTGCTCCCAAAACAGTACGATATAATGACCTTTATTTAACCTTGTCCCAAAATAGTTTAGCAACAGGTAGTGTAGTACTTGGAGGTGGTAATCATTCCTCCAAAAAAATGAAATTGCGCGTTGTTTACTCAAAACTTTGATTTTTAATATCTTTACAGCATAAATAAACTATATGCCTTATCTATTTACATCAGAAAGTGTTTCGGAAGGACATCCGGATAAAGTAGCAGATCAAATTTCAGACGCATTAATTGACAATTTTTTGGCTTTTGACCCCATGGCAAAAGTAGCTTGTGAAACATTAGTAACTACAGGACAAGTTGTTTTGGCTGGTGAAGTAAAAGCCAATTGCACATTAGATGTTCAGAAAATAGCTCGTGATGTAATTGCAAAAATTGGCTACACCAAAAGTGAATACATGTTCGAAGCAAATTCATGCGGCATTTTATCTGCCATCCATGAACAATCTGCCGACATAAATCGTGGTGTAGAGAGAAAGAAGAAAGAAGACCAAGGCGCTGGCGATCAAGGGATGATGTTTGGTTATGCAACAAATGAAACAGAAAACCTAATGCCTCTAGCATTAGATTTAGCACATAAAATTCTTATTGAATTAGCCGATATCAGAAGAGAAAAAAAATCAAAAATGCCTTACTTAAGGCCTGATGCGAAGAGTCAAGTAACCATCGAATATGATGATAACGACAGGCCAATTCGTATAGATGCAATTGTTGTATCAACACAACACGATGATTTCAATAAGAATGATCAAAAAATGCTTGATCAGATAAAGAAGGATATTATCAATATTGTAATTCCTAGAGTGAAAGCAAAAAGTAAAAAAGAAGTTCAGAAGCTTTTCAATAGTGATATTAAGTACCACATTAATCCAACTGGAAAGTTTGTAATTGGTGGACCACATGGAGATACAGGATTAACTGGACGAAAAATAATCGTTGATACATATGGCGGTAAAGGTGCACATGGTGGTGGTGCTTTTAGCGGAAAAGATCCTTCAAAAGTAGACAGAAGTGCTGCATACGCTGCTCGCCATATTGCAAAAAATATGGTAGCTGCTGGTGTTGCTGATGAAATTTTAGTACAAGTATCGTATGCGATTGGTGTAGCCAAGCCAATGGGCATTTTCGTTGATACCTACGGAACCTCTAAAGTTTCCTTGACTGATGGCGAGATCGCATCGCGAGTTGAAAAGCTTTTCGACATGCGGCCTTATGCAATTGAAACTAGATTGAAATTGCGCAACCCAATTTATCAAGAGACTGCTGCTTACGGACACATGGGGCGTAAAAATGAAATTGTAAAAAAATCATTTGATATCCCAGGTGGTGGTAAGAAAGTAGTCGAAGTGGAACTTTTCACTTGGGAAAAATTAGATTTTGTAGACAAAGTAAAATCAGCATTTAAAATCAAATAATTTTTCACATAATCATATAAGAAACCCTCATTTAACCGAGGGTTTCTTTTTTTAATGTAGCCATGAAAAACCAATTAAACAACTGGACAATACTTCAAGAAAAAATTCAGTACGATAATCCTTGGATAAAGGTTACTGAATTTGATGTAATCACACCAGGCGGATCAAAAGGTATTTATGGGAAAGTTCATTTCAAGAATTTAGCCATTGGAGTAGTGCCAATAGATAATGAAGGAAATATTTATCTTATAGGGCAGTATCGATTTCCGATTGATAAATATTCAATTGAGATTCCCGAAGGGGGTGGACCTTTGGGAATTGATCCATTAGAAAGTGCCATACGTGAATTAAAGGAGGAGACAGGATTGACGGCTAATTCTTGGGAAAAAATACTTGAAATGCATTTATCTAATTCCGTTTCTGATGAATTATCAATGGTGTATCTTGCAAGAGATCTGATGATAGGAGAAGCTGAGCCCGAAGAAACTGAAAAGCTGGATATACTAAAAATACCCTTTGCCGAAGCTTATCAAAAGGTCTTGGATTTTGAAATTACAGATTCAATCACTGTCGCGTCAATTTTGAAAATGAAAATCATGTTTTTAGAAACCGAATCAAAATAAATGTCTAGATCAACAAATATTATCGGCAGACAACCCGTACTCGAAGCGTTAAGAGATGGAAAACAATTGGAACGTATTTTCATTCAAAAAAATATTGGCGGTGAAGGCATAGATGAAATAAAAGTATTGGCACAAAAAATGCAAGTTCCAATTAATGCTGTCCCCATCGAAAAACTTCATTCGCTTACAAGAGCAAATCATCAAGGTGTTATTGCGATCAATAGTTTAATTGATTATTATGACCTTCAAGATTCAATCGACCTAATTCTTCAAAATGGTTCTATCCCTCTATTTGTAATGCTCGATGGCATAACTGATGTTAGAAATATTGGTGCTATAGCAAGAACAGCTATTTGCTGCGGTGCACAAATTATGATTATCCCAGATAAAGGTATTGGGGCCTTAAATGAAGAGGCTGTTAAATCATCTGCAGGTGCACTTCAAAAAATAATAGTATGTAGGGTAGGTAGTTTATTGAAGGCAGTTGATACACTTCATCTTAATGGGATATCTGTTTTTACTTCAGAAATGAAATCAGAAAAGTTGGTATTTGAGGTAGATTATACCCTACCATGTTGTATTATCATGGGTAGTGAAGATAAAGGCATACAACCTTATTTGTCAAAATCAGCAGACACACGTTTCACTATTCCAATGCAAGGAAAATTTGATTCATTCAATGTGGGTATTGCTACAGGAATTATATTATTTGAAGCAAATAAACAACGTATGTTCCCTGTATCTGAAAGTAAAAAATAGGTTGTATGGAATTTCGTTTGCCCCTTGATCCTTTGCAAATCAATCCTAGAATAAAGATTACAGATCATATCATGCTCATGGGTTCTTGTTTTACAGAACACATGAATTCAAAACTTAACCAGGTTAAGTTCAATACACTTCAAAATCCAAATGGAATTCTTTTTAACCCGATAAGTATAGCTAAAGCACTTAATTATTATATCGATTCGAGTTATCTTGATGAGTCTTCTCTTTTTGAATTAAACACGTTATGGAATCATTGGGATTTTCACACGTCTTTAAGTCAACCCAATGCATTAGATGCACTCGGAAAAATTAATGATCAAATCAAAACAGGACATCATTTTCTGAAAGATACGAATTGGTTGATCATTACATTTGGGTCTGCTTTTGTTTATCAATTGAAGAATGGAGATATTGTTGCGAACTGCCATAAAGCACCTGCAGATTTGTTTACTAAAAAAATGCTTTCAATTGACGAAGTGGTAAACGCCTACTCAACATTAATAAGTCGAATTAGAGTCTTTAATCCATGGATAAAAATCATGTTCACTGTTAGTCCGGTCAGGCATTTAAAAGAAGGCTTTGTTGAAAATAACCGAAGTAAGTCAGTATTGCTGCTATCTATAGAAAAAATAATTTCCCAATTACTTGATTGTTTTTATTTTCCTTCATATGAATTAGTGATTGATGATTTGAGGGATTATCGGTTTTATGCAGAAGACATGGTTCACCCTAATTACTTGGCTACTAATTATGTTTGGGAAAAATTTAGTACATCATGCATTGATGGAAAAAGCCGTGAGATTTTTAAAGAAATTGAGCAAATAAATAATGCACTTAAGCATCGTCCCATGCATCCCAATTCACTTGAACATAAAAAGTTCAGGCAAAAAACATTTACAACGATTAAGATTTTATCAGATAGGCTTCCTGAATTAAATTGGGATGAAGAACTACTATTTTTCAAAGATTGAGATCAATTATAATGTTTATCTTTAAGTGACAAAAAAATTTATGAAATACCTACTCTTCATATTATTTCTTTTATTGAATACAGCAATTCTATTTATTCTAGGTACTAGAATAGTGCTTCCTCTTCCGCTTGGTCAATTCTTGAGTGTTCAAGAAGGAGTTTGGCAAAATGCAGAATCCAAAAATGTAAACTATAATGCAAATCTTAAGCTTGAAGGAATTCAAGGTAGTGCTGATGTTTATTTTGACGATCGACTTGTACCTCACATTTTTGCTGAACAAGAAAATGATGCCTATTTCGTTCAAGGGTACATCCATGCAAAATTTAGATTATGGCAAATGGAATTTCAAACCCATGCAGCTGCAGGTAGGATAAGCGAAATAGTAGGTGATAAGGCAATTAATTTCGATAAAACGCAAAGACGTATTGGAATGGTATTTGCTGCTGAGAATGCACTTGCAGAAATGGAAAAAGATCCGGCTACAAAAAGTGCGATTGATGCATATACTGCAGGCATAAATTCATACATCGATCACTTAAATAAAAGTCAACTTCCAGTTGAATATAAATTGCTCGGGTATGAACCTGAACATTGGACGAATTTAAAGACAGCATTGTTCACAAAACAAATGACGAATAATTTAGCAGGATATGATCGAGATTTTGAGTTCACCAATGCGCTAAAAGTTTTAGGAGAAGAAAATTTCCGCATTCTTTATTCTGATATTCCCGATTCTCTTTACCCTGTTATACCTAAGGGTACAGTATATGCAGATCAGCTAGAACCTTTAACCTTACCAAGCACAGTTGACTCGCTTTATTATAAGCGAAATGATACCATTCATTTAGCTGAAGAATTTAAACCGAATCCTTCAAACGGTAGCAATAACTGGGTACTAGCTGGATCTAAAACAAAAAGTGGTAAACCGATTTTATGTAATGATCCTCACCTAGGTTTGACATTGCCATCAATTTGGTATGAAATGCAGATTCATACACCTGCATACAATTCATATGGTGTTTCTTTTCCAGGTATTCCTGGAATAGTTATTGGATTTAATGACAGTGTTGCATTTGGTTTTACAAATGCTGGAAGAGATGTTAAGGATTATTATCAAATTCAATTCAAAGATGATGCCAAAAAAGAATATTGGTTCAACAATCAATGGAAGAAATCGAATCAACGAATTGAACTCATCAAAGTTAAAAACAAAAATACTGTTCTAGACACCGTTGCCTATACCATTTTTGGTCCAGTAGTTTATGATAAGAGTTTTAAAACTGACCTGTCTAAAGATCAAGCTTATGCTTTACGTTGGGTAGCACATGATTCATCTAATATTTTAAAAATGTGGTTATTGCTTAATCGTGCAAAGAACTACAATGATTATTTAGAAGCTATTGGCTATTTCAACGTACCCGGACAAAATATGATATTTGCTTCTAAGTCAGGCGATATCGCTTTATGGCAACAAGCTAATTTTCCTCTTCGTTGGAAAGATCAAGGTTTGTTTGTAATGCCAGGTACTGATAGTAGCTATATGTGGAAAGGATATATTCCACAAGACCATAATCCACATAGTGTGAACCCCATTCAGGGTTATCTGAGCAGTGCAAATCAACGGCCTGCAGACTCAACCTATCCATATTTTATTCCAGGAAGTTATGAAGTATATAGAGCTATTACGATCAACCGTAATTTAGAAAGCTTATTCAATGCTACGGCTCAGGATATGATGAGTTTACAAAACAACAACTACAATGTGTTCGCTGAAGAAGCACGCCCAATTTTACTACAATATATTGATAGAACTCAGTTGACAGCTAAAGAGCTTGATTATTTGAATATAGTTACCTCATGGAATTTATATAACGATCCGTTGGAAAAGGCGCCTGTGTGCTTTAATGCTTGGTGGGACTCCCTTGAAACAAATGTGTACCATGATGAATTGAATATGGGCTCAATACCAGTAATTAAACCAGAAAGATTTATTCTGCTTGAAGCAATCGAAAAAAATAGTGCCTTTAAATTTATAGATGATATTAATACACCCGAATTAGAGACATTATCGATGCAGGTAACAAGTGCTTGGAAAAAAGCGTCTGGACACTTGAATCAGCTTGAAAAAGAAGATAAATTGGAGTGGGGTAAATATAAAAATACTACCATCTATCATTTGCTAAAAACAAATACCATGCCTTTTGCACGAAATGGCCTAATGAATGGTGGTGGTGTTGGAATTGTTAATGCTACGCAACATGATCACGGTCCCAGTTGGCGTATGATTGTTGAATTGACAACCCCAACACAAGCGTTTGGCGTTTATCCCGGCGGACAAAGTGGAAATCCAGGTAGTTTCTATTATGATAATTTTATAGATACCTGGACAGCTGGCAAATATTATCCTCTATGGGTAATGAACTCTAATGATTTTTTAGACGAAAGAGTAAAGTGGAAAATTCATTTCAGTAACAACTAATGATACTTAGCATATGAAATTTTTTAGTTCAATAATAGTAACAGCAATATTAGCCTTTTCAATGGGGTTAGTACTCCCTTGGTGGTCAATCTCTTTAGCTGGATTTATATCAGGAGTTTTATTTAAGCAATCTAAATTTGTTTCATTTTTGTCAGTTTTCATTGCTGTTGCTCTATTCTGGGGATTAATGGCATTTTTTATAAGTACATCCAATAATCATATTTTAGCGCATAGAATATCGCTGCTTATTATTAAAAAAGATAATCCATACCTCCTTATTTTAATTACTTCATTAATAGGTGGTCTAACAGCAGGTATTTCAGCTCTAACCGGTCAATCACTTGTAGTATTGGTGAAGAAGTCATAATTAGTATTCCTTTGTATTTAAATCCTTTCATGTCGGTTTCCCGAATTGTTTGTTTATTTTTTTTATTGTTTCATGGATTTAATTCCAAAGCACAAAAGGTCTATGGAACTATATTGTCAACAGATAATAATCCAATTCCTTTTTGTACAATAAAGGAAGAAGATTCTTCTATTTCAACGTTGTCTAATAGTAAGGGTGAATATGTTATCAATTTGCCAATAGGGAATCATACTCTATTATTTAATCATATAGGGTTTAGGTCATTTAAGAGAACTCTAGACGTTACAAGTACTGGAATCAAGCTTGATATTATTATGTCTGTTAATGAAATTGCTCTTCAGGAAGTTTTTGTGACTTCGTCAAATCAAAATCCAGCTAATCAAATTATTAAAAAAGCAATTGACAGACGTGAGTTTCATAAACAGGCAATTGATTCATCAAGGTGTGATGTGTATATCAAAGGATTAATACAGCTAAAGAAATTTCCAAACGTTTTTTTCGGTCAACGTATTGATTTTGAAGATGGCGACACTTCTAAACAAAAGACGATCTTTTTGTCGGAAACTATTGCTGATATCCTATATCGTAAAAAGGATAAATTAAGAATTAATATAAAGTCGACTAAAGTTAGCGGACAATCAGATGGACTTGGGTTCAGCAATCCACAAATTATTTCATTTTACGAAAACAATGTCATGCTATCTGCATCATTGAATCCAAGAGGTTTCATTTCACCCATTGCAGATGGGGCATTTAATTTTTATGAATATAAGTACCTAGGTACTTTTTTTGAAAATGGTAAAATCATAAATAAAATAGAAGTCATTCCTAAGCGAAAGTGGGAACCTTTATTTAAAGGATTTATACAAATAGTGGAAGATGAATGGGTCATTCATTCATTAAAACTTGAACTAACAAAAGAATCACAACTTGAGTTTGCAAACAAAATAACCATTGAACAGCTTTATGCTGAATATGCAAAAGATATTTGGACAATATCAACTCAATCAATTTTTCCTGAAGTCAATTTTATGGGATTTGATGCCGATGGATATTTTATAACTCTTTTTTCTTCATATAGGATTAATGAAGATTTTGATCATATTCATTTTGGTAGAACATTGCTTAAATATGATAACAATGCCACAAAAAAAACTAGTTCATATTGGGATTCAATTCGACCAATACCTTTAATAGCAAAAGAAGTTGATGATTATAGAAAAAAAGATTCTTTGGAGCAGTTGCGACAAAATCCTCATTATCTAGATTCTTTAGATAAAATACAAAATAGAATAACTTTATCCGGCTTGTTATTAAATGGACAGACATTTGACTATAGATCTTCAAAGTCATCATTTCAATATAATTCTGCCATTCAGTCAATAAGTTACAATACTGTAGAAGGTTGGGCTGGTCAATTCGCCTCTACATACACAACAAAAAAATATTCATATGCATCGATAAAAATTACACCTGTTATTCGATACGGAACATCTAACCGCCATTTAAATCCTTTTATAAATACTACCCTGTCTTTTAATAGAAAGTCACTCAGTGAATTAGATGTCAATTTCGGCAAAAAAGTATATCAATTCAACAATGCCAATCCTGTATCTAAACTGATGAATACAGCTTCAACATTGCTAAAAGGATCTAATTATCTGAAAATATATGAAGCATATTTTTTCCATATTGCGTATAAAAAAGAAACCTTACCGGGGTTAACCATTCAGCCTTTTTTCAATTTTCAACAACGAATTCCATTACATAATATCACAGAGATACGTTTGTGGGGTAATTCATCAATTTATAAAAATATAACCCCAAATTTTCCAATCGAATCTAATCTGCCTAGTATGTTGAAGCACAATGCAGTTTCTGCTGGCTTCATGATTCGGTTCATTCCTAATTCCTATCAAATAGAGTTGCCCGACAAATCTTTTACGGTTAACTCAAACGCACCTGTATTTACTTTTGAATATAAAAAAGGAATCAAGCATCTGTTTAATAGTAGTGTAGATTATAATCGTTGGAACTTTTCAATATCAGACATTATTAAGATGAATCTTGCTGGTGATATTCGTTTAAAATTTAAAACCGGAGGGTTTATCAATTCTGCATCAATTGAATACCCAGACTTTAATCATCTTGCAGGTAATCGAACTAAACAAGCTGCTCCATATTTAGAGAGTTTTCAAATTGCTCCATTTTATGCTTATTCAACTAATACTCATAATTATTATGCCTTATTTGTTGAGTATGCATTAAATGGGTTGATAACTAATAAAATTCCGTTAGTTAAAAAATTGAATACCCGACTTATAGTGGGTTCGAATACCATTTATATAAACAAAGACAAACGTTATACTGAGATTTTTTCTGGCATTGATAATATCCTAAAATTTTTTAGGGTTGATTATATTGTTGGCATTCAACCAAATGTCCCTGCTTCTTATGGTATTCGGATTGGTATCAAGGGGTTTTCGAACTTATTTAGTGACTATTAACATCATATAAACCGCATTGATTACCTTTGCACTGTTTATGGAATTTTGCCTGGCCTGCAACCAGGATTCCTATTTTAAATAGAAATTAAAATTTTATGTCAACACTTCACAACAGGGTGTCGAGAAAACAATTAAAACAAATTGTAGAAAACGACGGCATACGCCGAAATACATTATCCTTTTACTGCTATTTCCCAATTATTGATCCTCTATCATTTAGGAATACATGGTATGCATACTTGAATTCCATCGGAGTGATGGGTAGAATATATATAGCCGAGGAAGGGATTAATGCACAGATAAATTGCCCTGTCTCTAAATTTAATGCACTGAAAGATTTTATTTATAGTGAACCAGCATTAAATAATCTACGTCTAAATAAAGCTGTAGAGGACTCTAATAACTCCTTTT